>JBJTTC010000046.1:0-2763 GCA_046079965.1 Sediminibacterium sp.
CTCCCACGACCATACTTTTATTCAAACTGTTGCCAACCGAATCATTGAGTTAACTCCCAGTGGCATCATCGACCGCCTTACTACTTTCGATGAGTACATGGAAGACAAGCGGGTGCAGGAGATCAGGATGGAGTATTATGGTTAAGGGAAGGGTATTCCGATCTATCAGAATGAGAGTGTTGTAAAAGCCCAGAAATCCCTTAATTTATCCCCGATAGTACTGTGAATGTCAATAACCTAAGAGAATTGGGTTGTTTTGATGAAAAACCATTCTTTTTCATCTTGATTTGTTGAATTTTCCTTACCTTTGCCCTCCGAAAAATTCGGAATAAAAATTAAGTGTCATGGCCAGAGTATGTCAGGTAACCGGAAAAAAACCCAACGGAGGTAATTCGGTTTCCCATTCGAACATCAAAACCAAGCGCCGCTTCCTGCCCAACTTGCAGAAAAAGCGTCTCTTTTTCGCTGAAGAAGATCGCTGGGTAACCCTAAAGTTATCAGCCGACGCCCTGAGAACCATCAATAAAAAGGGACTCGCCAATGTCATCAAAGACATGCGGGCTGAAGGCATTAAAATCTAATTAACCCCTCAATCTACATCAGCATGGCAAAGAAAGGAAACAGGGTTCAGGTGATTCTCGAATGTACCGAGCACAAAACAACCGGCCTCCCCGGTACCAGCCGATACATCACCACCAAGAACAAAAAGAATACACCCGAGCGCATCGAATTGAAGAAGTACAACCCAACATTGAAAAAAGTAACCGTTCATAAGGAAATCAAATAATCATGGCAAAAGCAGCTAAAACGGCGATCAAGTCCAAAGACCAAAAGGCAGCAGCCGAAGCAAAAAACTGGACCAAAGTGATCAAATCGGTGAGAAGTCCGAAATCAGGTGCTTACACCTTTAAGGAAGCCATCGTTCACAAAGACAAAATCAAGGAGTTTCTGGCAGAAAAATAATTGCCGGAATTACCCACTATATTACAAAAGCTTTCCTATCCTTCGGAAGGCTTTTGATGTTTTAGAACAATATTATTTTCTTCATGAGCTTTTTTAGTCAACTCTTCGGTAAAAAAGAAAAAGAAACCCTTAACCAGGGTATGCAGGCAACCCGCGAGGGTTTTCTCGCCCGCATTAGCAAGGTATTGCTCGGAAAAGGTAAAGTTGATGAGGAAGTATTGAATCGCCTGGAAGAAGCCCTCATCACGGCAGATGTGGGAGTTGATACCACCCTCGCTATCATGGATGAAGTAGAGAAACGGGTGCGTCGTGACAAATACACCGATGCTGCAGAATTGAATCTGATCCTGCGGGATGCCATTAGCTCTATGTTGGTAGATGCTCCCTCCGGTGCTGAATCCGGATATACATTACCTTCAGATAAAAAACCCTATGTTTTACTCGTGGTGGGTGTAAATGGAGTTGGAAAAAGCACCACCATCGGTAAATTGGCCAACCAGTATAAAAATGCCGGATATCAGGTAATGTTAGGTGCCGCCGATACCTTCCGCGCAGCTGCTGTTGATCAGTTAACCATCTGGAGTGAAAGGGTAGGTGTTCCCATTGTCAAACAACCCACCGGAGCAGACCCCAGTGCTGTTGCTTACGACACCGTTGCCAGTGCCCTCGCCAAAAAATCAGATCTTGTAATCATTGACACAGCAGGTCGGCTGCACAACAAACAACACCTGATGGATGAATTGACCAAAATAAAAAGGTCAATCGGTAAAGTTATTCCCGGAGCACCCCATGATGTATTGTTGGTACTCGATGGCTCTACCGGACAAAACGCCCTCGAGCAGGCAAGACATTTTACCGCTGCCACACAAGTGACTGCTTTGGCCATCTCCAAACTCGATGGCACCGCACGTGGTGGAGTAGTATTGGCAATCTCACATCAATTCAACATTCCTGTGAAATACATCGGAGTGGGAGAGAAAATGGAAGACCTGCTTCCCTTTAACAAAGAAGCCTTTGTGCAAAGCATCTTTTCACTCAACGAGAATGCCGGATAAGACTTATTTCAAAACATAGCGAATGCCTATTCCGCCCCAACCTCCTTCAAAATACTGATAACCGATGATGTTGAAGGAAGGTTGCCAGTCCAGACTGATATTCAAAGGCGCCGTCTTCAGCTTGTAGTCCAACCCAATTATGCCATCTACCCCAATGGCTATACCCGACTCCCTGGTTGGATATTTTGTTCTCCAGTTATCACTCCAGATTCCCCAATGGGCTCCTCCACCAATGAACCAATTGAGACCGGGAACTTCCGGTGTCAAAGGAAAATATTTTTCATACAAACCGATAAGACGAAATCCCTCAGAGCTCATGTAGAGCAGGGCCTCAGCCTTGGCACCTGGATTCCACTTCCATTTGTAAGATACTGCTCCGGGAAAAATTTTTAAACCAAGAGATTTTTCATAACTGTGTTCCTTGGATTCAGCAACCGTTGCGGATTGCGCCATCAAATTTCCTGAGAGAAAAAGTACTGCAGAAAATAACAGAAACCGTTTCATCGAATGAAGAATAAGTATTTTATTTGGCAAAATAAATGAATTACCTCCGCAATTAATCGTTAATTTCTCCCTCCCGAATTGCTTTGTATATTTGAAGTACCATGCACAACTTTCAACAACTGGTTAGCCAATTCGGAGAATTCTTTGCCGTGCGCCATTTTCCCGCATCGCCCGCAACCCTCTATGAACCGGGAGAATATTTTCTTTCCTGGGGAGGTAAACGCATACGGCCCGTTCTTTG
>JBJTTC010000047.1:0-3300 GCA_046079965.1 Sediminibacterium sp.
GTTCCGGAAAAAGTAAAATGTGATTCCTGAAACCTATGCTGCTGCCGGAATGATGTGGTTGAAAGCTTCCCCGGATTTCATCAATATGCCACCCAAATCCATAATTGACCGGAGATCCGTTGTTTAATTTGGCTCTTTGCCATGCTATTTGCTGCAAGGAATCCGTAATTAACTTATTGTTTAAAAAAGCAGAGATCCATCTACTATAGTCTAATACATTGGTATATATACCACCGTCGCCCAACACAGCACTGGTAAGGCTTTGATCGGTGACCATCCACCCATTTTCAGTTCTTGAATGACCCAATGCCCTGTTTTTGACACGACTCTTGCCTTCCTCAAGAGCAATAGTTGAATACATGCCGAGTGGCTGAAAAATATGCCTGCGCAAATACCCGGCAAAATCTTCCCCGCTCACCCTTTGCACAATAAGCGCCAACAAAGCATATCCTGTGTTGCTGTAGCGATATGCAGAACCGGGTGTAAAATACAATCCATTGGTAGCATGCATTAACCTGAGACAATCTGTATCCAGTACCTGCCGGGTTTGCGAAGCCGGAATCAAATCTTCATAATCAACCAATCCGGATGTATGTGTGAGAAGATTTCTTATAGTAATTGAATGCGTATATGCCGGCATACTATCAAGATATTTATATGCGGGTGAATCAAGTGATAATTTACCTTGCTGATACAATTGCAGAATACACATTGCAGTAAATTGCTTGGTAAGTGAAGCTAACCGAAAGCAGGTGGAACTGGTTACTTTCTCCCCTGTAGTTCCGTTTTTGATACCATATCCTTTTGCATAAATTACTTTTCCTTTTTCATAGACCAAAACGGAGGCGCCGGGTGAACCTACACTATCATATGTTTGAAGTATTTCGTCGATAGACTTGGAAATGTTGCTGTTGATGGCATTATTCTTTGATTGCGCAATAGAACTTGGGTTCATGAGAATGAGATCAATAGCCAATAGTATCAAGGGAAGAAGGATGCGCATGAGATGAGTATTTAACGAAACAATTTACAACAATAAGATGGAATGAAATGGATAAACCATACTGTAAAGGCCGGGAAGCAACCTGAACAATCTGAAATAAGGAATATCTTTACCAACTTGAAAAGTTCAACTTATGCAAATCAGGTGGCTGGGTTATTTTGTTATCTTGATGGCCCTTCTACTTAGTACGTATGTCGAAGCCCAGAGTTATGTCTTTGCCCGTCTGGATGGCATTCCGGTGAATACAGCAGGTTGGAATTTCCAGGGCAGTTCGGCAGTAGGTAATCTTATTGATAATAATAATAGTGAAGTTATACTTTGTCCGGCCCGACCTTTTACAAGCGGTGCTGTTTTTTTCAACCAACCCATCAACTTAACAATCTGCAATAAGTGGAAAGCAGAATTTGATTTTAGAATTTTTGATGGTACTGCAGCGGACGGAATTGCATTTTGTTTCCTGGAATCATCCCCAACCGGATTTGTATCCGGAGCAGGTTTAGGAATTCCGAGCTCTGCTAACGGACTAAAAGTTTGTTTTGATACTTATTACAATAATTGTACGGGCTCATCTGTTAGTAGTATGCCCAAAATAGAAATCAGATGGGGTATTGGGTACAATGAATGTTGGTCACAGCCAACCCTAGAAAGTACGAATGGTTCCCTTTCATTTATCCGTTCAAATAGTTATAACCGTGCATTGATAGAATATGATAATGGTAATATCCGTGTTTCCTTGAATGGAAATCTGTTATTAACTGGATTTCAAACTTTTAACTTCACTGGCTATCTTGGATTCACTGCCAGTACCGGTGGTTCCAATGACAATCACTCCATCAAAAATGTAATCATCTATACCGAAATGCCGCCATCAGAAGCGGGAGGTATCAATGGCGAACTGGTTGCTTGTCCGGGTGAGAACTTCACCATAGGTACTGCGACTACTTCTGGATACACTTATAATTGGCTGCCGACCACAGGACTAAACAGTCCTAGCATTTCAAGCCCGAATGTTACTGCAGAAAATGTAACAGATACGGTTCAAAGTATTGTCTACAAGGTACAAACCTCTTTTGCCAACAATCCGGGTTGTTTTTCAACAGACAGTATCCGAATTATTATCAGACCCAAACCAACCATCAATTTTAGCAGACCCGGGATCTGTCTCAATGATGCAGTTGCCAATTTCATCGATAGTTCATCCACAAAAGATGCTGCTTCACATCCATTCAGCTATCAATGGTATTTTGACGACCCCTCAGCCACAGCAGGCAATCCGAATTTTTCAACATTGAAAAATCCTTCCCATATCTATAGTGCTGCAGCAGTTTATCAGGTAAAGAGTAAAGTCACCACTGCTGTAGGTTGTATAGATAGTTTGACGCTACCATTTACCGTGAATCGAAGCATACCGAGTGCTGATCTGCTTGTAACCAGTGATCGTAATTTTCGCAGCAATGAAAAAATCGTTTTGCTGGATCAATCGACAGTAAATTTTGGCAGTCTTACCAGGATTGATATTTTTTGGGACACACAGAATACTCCTTTAGCAAATACCACAGATGAATCACCATTCATTGGAAAAAAATACAATTACCAGTATTCAAATTTCTCCCAACCATCCGAAAAAAGCATTACACTGAGATACGATGTTTATTCGGGTATCACCTGCAAAAGCAGCATTACCCAGACTTTCAGCCTGGTCTCCAGCCCTTTGGTTACATTCAATTCAGTAACACCTCGCTGTGATAATCAGCCCGCTTTTTTTCTCACTGAAGCCGCTGAAACGACCGGAGCAACCGGTATTGGCAGCTTCTCCGGGAACCATGTTTCTGTTGTTGGTGCTTTCACTCCTCAAGTTGCGGGAAGCTTCCCCATACAATACTTATTCACCAATTCAACCGGCTGTCGTGATTCTGCATCACAAACAGTTCAGGTGAATGAATCACCTGACATAAATGCCGGTATTGACCAACTTGTTCCGGAAGCAAGAGCAATACTCCTAGCTGCTACTGCTACGGGAGGCACCAACTTACAATTCAATTGGCAGCCGAGAATCTATTTAAATGATCCGATTTTGCTTCAGCCACTGTGCACTCCCTTACAAGATATTTCATACCAATTGGAAGTAACCAATGCAGAGGGCTGTTTTGCAACTGATAGCGTCAATATCAAAGTGCTTTTTTTACCCAATGTTCCGAATGTATTTTCTCCTAATGGCGATGGCATCTACGATACCTGGCAAATCAAGTATTTAATAGATTACCCCAATTGCCGTATCCAGGTTTTTTCCAGATCGG
>JBJTTC010000048.1:0-4698 GCA_046079965.1 Sediminibacterium sp.
CTCCCACGACCATACTTTTATTCAAACTGTTGCCAACCGAATCATTGAGTTAACTCCCAGTGGCATCATCGACCGCCTTACTACTTTCGATGAGTACATGGAAGACAAGCGGGTGCAGGAGATCAGGATGGAGTATTATGGGTAGGGGGGTGTAGTGAATTGTATTCCCCGTATTTTCAACTCATCAATTTACTGACACTGATAAGTGAAAGTTGTTTTTCCAAAGAAGGAGGCTATTCCCTGTTGTTGTTCGCCCGTGGATATTCCATACGTTAGGTACCCATCGCTGTTGATGGTATATCCGCTATAGTTGGAAGTCCATACATCTATAGTTGCTCCTGTAGCCGGATTGAACAGGGTAGTAATTACTTGTTTCAGGGGCCTGTTAGGTCGGGTGCCAAAGTTCAGGGCAGATGAATAATAATAGCTTTCAAATCCATCGGGGAAGGTGTAAATCATGGTTTTGGGTGATAAGCCGGTCTCATAGGTCAGGGTGGCCTCCAGAACCTTTTTGTTTCCGGCACTGGCTACTACCATGAGACAGCTTGTCAACAATCCATTGCTGTAAGTGTAGGTAGTTACATAAGTCGGATTATTGGCGCCATTGATATAAAGATTTTTGGTTGTCAAAAATCCTTCTGCATTGTAAATGTATTGATATCGGTAGTTGTCAGAACCCTGAGGGTCAGTCATATCACTTTTGGTAAAAAAAGCAGCCACCCTTTTGCTGGCATCTAGTTTAATATATTGATAGGAATCTATTCGGATTGAATCAGTACTTCCATACGTAAGATTAGCTAAAAACAGTTGTTTATTGGTGGCACTATCATATGCGCTGATGCGGGTAGGATTGAGGCTGCTGTTGTAAGTAATGAGGAGAGCAAATTCCGGTTTTGGACCGCTGTTTTGTTGAAAAATGCCAGAAATGATGCAGGTTTTAGGGGTTGGGGTGGGAGGAGGTGGTGGCGGATTGGGGGGTGGAGCGGGGGTATCACCATTTTTAGAACACCCGATTAACAATGTCATGATACAGAAAATACCTGCAATCCGTTTGATTGAAAAGTAACGCATAATTTCTATTGTAAAATAATGGTTTGTGTGACTATATCACCATTGACATCTGTTCTGACAAAAGCAGTTCCCTTGAATGTGAGTGAAATAGGAATTTTGATTTCTCTGCCGAAAAAGATGAACGGATTGGTTTGTATTAAAATGTTTCCATTTGCGTCAGAAACTGTTACCCGCACGACGACATTGGTTACCTTTTTTAAGGTAGCAACTACAAAAAACGTTCCTGTAGAAGTTGGATTAGGGAAAATCTTTACATTGAGCGTGTCATTTACCAATGGTGTTGATAAGACTATGATTGGATAATCCAGTGATCTATCCCAACAAATGCTGTCATTGCTGGTTTCTACAGCGTATAGTCCCACTTTGTTGGGTACAATTTCATTAGAGGTATTCCCCGGCACATAATTGTTATTGAATAGCCATCGATATCTGGGAGCTGAAGTACTGATTAAGCGATTTCCAACTAGTGCCAGCGAAGGGGTAGTGTTGGTATTTTTATTTGTTCTGATATTCAATGATTGATATGAAATACATCCATTACCGGAGCTAACTTTTACATTGAATGTACCGGAGTTTTTAATCACCAGTTTGTTGGTGGTATCACCATTGCTCCAGAAATACTTACTGAAGGTTCCATTGCTTACAGAAAGAGTCACTGAATCTTTAAAGCAGATAACAGTGTCAGTAGTGATGTTATTGATGATAGGAGTTAGGTAAACGGTACTATCACAATTGGCGTTGCCAGTTACACTCAGGCTTTTGTTAATGGCGGCTGTTGAGCTATGAGAAATGATACCTGAGAATACTCCCGGTGCATCTGATTTGAATCTGACAAATATTCTGCTGGTATCAATTGTTCCATTGATAGGTTCAATTGAAATTGTTTTGACAAAACTACCGGTTACAGATCTGGAGATCTGGAAGCTATCTGGTGCATTGATGATCAAACTACTTTGTAAGTATTGACCACTTACCAGATAACTTTGGGTGGGGGAGAGTTTGCCTTTTTCAGCTCCAAAAACTCTGATAGAGTCCGGGGTGCCTATTTGGATTACCGGACTACCCCAGGTGAATCCTGCCAATGTAGCTGTACCTCCAGGTGTAACCAGACTTAGTGCCCCAGTAGATCCCGTGCCCACAACTGCGCTGATGGTAGTGGAGGAAAGAACAGTGAATGAAGCGACTGAAGTACCACCGAGGGTAATGGCAGATGTTCCTGTAAGATTGGTACCGGTAATGGTGATTTGTGTTCCTGCACCGGCAGATGTGGGTGTAAAACTTGTAATAGTTGGTTGTGGAGCTGGTGTAAAAATCCAAGCAGCTCCGGTATTGCTATTGTCAGCATTTCCTCCTATTAAAGCCGTGTTGCCGTCGGCACTTAAGGCAACAAATAATCCCATTTTTGCATTGCCTATTGCTCCTGTTCCCACCAGTTTACTTCCATGTTGTGTCCAAGATGTGCCACTGCGAGTCCATATCCGTGCTGCCCCAATACCCCCATTATCACCATAAGCCCCAATTAAGGCGGTATTCCCATCTGCACTGATAGCTACACCATATCCTTGATTTGTTGTTGTATTTCCTGTTGCTCCTGTTCCCACCAGTTTGCTTCCTTGTTGAGTCCAATTAACACCATTGCGCGTCCATATCCAAGCTGCCCCTGTTCCACCATCATCTGTGCTTCCCCCAACAATGGCTGTATTTCCATCGGCACTTAACCCAACACTGTTGCCCTGCTGGCTAATGCCATTTACTCCGGAACCCACTAGTTTATTTCCTTGTTGTGTCCAGGTTCCGCTACTGCGGGTCCAAACCCAGGCTGCACCTGTACCTCCATTATCAAAAAGTCCAGCTATAAGTGCCGTATTGCCGTCGGCACTTAGTGCAACTCTCCAGCCTTGTAGTGCATTGCCTACTGCTCCGGTACCTACTAATTTGTTTCCCTGCTGGGTCCAAGTATTACCAGTGCGGGTCCAAATCCAGGCTGCACCGATACCATTATTATCATTAGATCCTCCGACTATGGCAGTATTTCCATCGGCACTTAAAGCGGTACTAAATCCTTGATTTGCATTACCGGTTGCACCAGTTCCCACTAGTTTATTGCCTTGCTGCGTATTGGGTACTAATGAAGATACTGTTATAAAATTTCCGCTGCCGTTTGCTGTACCACCAGCTGTAGTGACACTTACCCCACCCGTGGCAGCACCCGGCATCACCATTGCCACCAACGTTGTTCCATTGTTGCTGATAGGTATGGCTGCAACACCTCCAATACTGATTCCTGTGGGATTACTGAGGCCTGTACCTGTTATGGTTACAAGGGTACCAACCGGACCTGTATTTGGAGTGAAATTTGTGATGGTCGGCGTCTGTGCCTGAAGAATAGTTCCGACTAACAATGCAATTGCAAAAAGAAAATATCTGAACCGAAATTTTATGGAAGCAGTTAGCACCATATGATTTATTAGAAAAAAAGCAAAATGAGATTTTTGAATCTATTTATCAAAAAGGTTGACTTAATTTTTTATTACCAAATAAATACCGAATAGCATCCGGCATACATGTTTCATTTTGAATTTCTTTTTTGCACAACACAATAAAATGAATCACCTGTCGTTACAGAACGAATATATTAACAAAAAATCATACTTTAACGAACATATCATTATTTTTTTTTTAACTACCATCAATGTGGATAAAACCCACAATAAAAGCAATTTTTCAGTCCGATTCTAAAAGCATCATTTTCCCCTCTAATATCTTTTTACGAGAATCCCCATCTCTTCCAACCACCGCAAAAAACTTTCCGTAGAAGTAAGTAACTTGAACCTCCATCACTCCTTCCCTATCACATGATCCATTCCATCGACAATAACTTCGTAATAGACGCCACCAAAAGATTCCTCTACTACAAATCACTCGGGGATGCAACCCTGCAGCGACTTTCAGAAACGGACTTACACTGGCAACCCAACCCAGAAAGCAATTCCATCGCCATCATCATCCAACACCTCCACGGCAATATGATGAGCCGGTGGACCAACTTCCTTTCTGAAGACGGTGAAAAAGAATGGCGGCGCAGAGACGAAGAATTCGAAGAAAATCCCACCGCTTCCAAAGAAAAATTATTACAACTTTGGGAAGAGGGTTGGCAATGCCTACTCTCCACCCTTCAACAACTTCAACCCCATCAATTGCTCCAGCCCATCACCATCCGGGGCGAATCAATGCCCGCCTATGACGCCATCCTTCGGCAACTCGCCCACTACCCCTACCACATCGGACAGATAGTTTACCTGGGCAGGTCATTTATCGGAAAGGATTGGGAGAGCCTAAGCATTCCAAAAGCCAAAGGTGCCAGCAAAGCATTTACAGATACACTGAAAAAGAATTCTGCTGAAAAAGAATGATTACTTTCTTCCTCTGAAATTTATTCTATACCCTAAACAAATGGAAAGCAGGCTGGGAAATAACATCATTAAAAGAGATGACTCAATCTATTAAAAAACTAATACGAAGCATTCTTTCCAATAGAGGAGAAAAAAGTGAAATCATTTATAGGTTACAAAAATTCTATTACCAGTCCCCGAATAAAAAATTCAAGCATCAAAACCCCTCCTTCCC
>JBJTTC010000049.1:0-7530 GCA_046079965.1 Sediminibacterium sp.
CTCCAGATAATATTGAGCAATGGCAGGAAATGTTTGTTGGAATTCAGGTTGATTCAATTCCTTCCAAAGCTGCCAGCGAATTTTTTCGGCAGTGATTACCGGTGATGCCTTTTCAGATAACCACTCATGCAGGAGTCCGATTATATCATTGGGTGTATGGAAGGCAATGTGTGCACTGATGCCTTGTTGAACAGCTATCTGTGAGGTCAGCCATTTGTTCATCCCTTCTGTTTGGGTGATGATGTGTTGCTGTTGAAAAACATCCGGTTTTTCTTTGCCGAGGTTATCGGAAAGCAGGCACGAAAGTTGTTCGAGTGAGTTAGATATATAAAGTTGATATGACATTCCGTTAGAGGTTATATTTCATCCATTCTGGCGCTGATACCGGATGCTCTTTCAACGCGAGTTGACGCAGCAGTTTTGAGTATTTCAAGAGAAGAAAAAATGATGGCTTGTTTTTTTGCTCGGGTAACGGCTGTATAAAGCAGTTCTCGGGTAAGAATAGGAATGGGCCCATGTTCCGGGAGGCGCACCAGCACACGATTGTATTCTGAACCCTGGCTCTTATGAATGGTCATGGCAAAAACCGTTTCTGCATGATGGATATAGTGTACGCTCACCCCACGAACTTGTCCGTTACCTGCCTCGAACCATACTTTTTTCTCATCATTGATGGTCCGTACAATACCAATGTCACCATTGACGAGGTTGAGTTGTTTGTTGTTGCGCGTAATGAGAATGGGTCTGTTTTCATAAAATCCACTGTCCGGCTGTAACAATTGTTGTTTCTTAAGCCAGTTTTCTGCCATTTGATTGCAGTCATACAGTCCTCCTTTTCCCTCTCTGATTGCACAAAGCATGCGTTGTTGTTGAAAAATTTTCAGTGCATTGCCAATATCATTGGTTAGGATGTATTGCCGATATCCATCCATAAATTCCTGTAAAACAATATCATTGGGGGGTACTATTATTTGAACTTCGGCATCGGACGGTTGGTTGAAAAAGGTTTCCAGCAAATCGGGTTGGTTGTTTAATACTGCCTGGCTGAAGCGACCTATGCCGCTGTTGATGTTGAAGCGATGGCTGTATTGCAATTCGATGATGTGTTCTGCAAGGGGGTGAGAAATTTTGGAAGAATTGGGTATCCTGCGTTCGGTGACAGGGATGAACCCGTTGAGCAGCTGGTGTATCTCGGATGAAAAGGCGTTGATGGCTTCCGATTGATTACAGATGTCACCAAAAATGCTGCCGGCTTCTACAGATGCCAGTTGATTTTTATCGCCCAGCAGCAAGAGTCGGGTATTAGAGCCAATGGCAGAAAAAAGTTTGGCAAACATTGCTATATCAATCATTGAACATTCATCCACAATAACAAGGTCATAAGGAAGCGGCCTTTCTTCATTATAGCGGAAGTAGATGCTGTTGTTTTGGTATCCCAGTAAATGATGAAGCGTATTGGGTTTCAACTGTTTTAATAATGAGCGGATTGAAGCGGGTAGTGGCAAGATGGTATTGAGCAATGATTCTGCCATGCGGGTGGCAGCCTTTCCGGTAGGTGCTGCCAGTGCAATTCGAAGATTGGGATGGATAGAAAGCAACAACCAAATGATTTTTGCTACCGTGGTTGTTTTGCCGGTACCCGGACCGCCGGTGATAATGGTCAGGTGTTGCATGGCTGTCATCAATGCTGCCGCCAGTTGCCAATCTGCTGCCTGATAAGGAGAAAGATTGTTCAAATCATGGGTTGCAGCTAATTCTTTCATCAGACCCTGCTGTTGTTTCAACTCAAGGAGGTACTGGTTCTTTTTGTTCTTTTCTGCGTCCAACAAGCGACGGATGTGTGCCAGTAGGGAAGATTCGTATTGGAAGTAACGATGCAGATAAAGTTTATGTCGATGAAGGATAAAGGGAGCGATGGTGGCGGCGTTTCCTACCCAGGGTTTAAGTTGTTGTAATTCCTTTTCAGCAATGAGGTTGCTACCGAAAGATGCTTCTTCTTCAGGTGCCTGGGAGTTTATTTCAATACAAATGTGCCCCTCCAGCAGTCTCTTGGCCAATAAATGCAGATAAGGTTGCAGGCGGAATTCCGGAAACGCCCTGGCAAATTGCCAAGGGAGGTCTATTGTATCGTTGTTTGCCATCATATTGAAATAAATACGGCCGCAAATTCAGCAATCACTCTGCAATCTATTTACAAACTGATATAAAAATTTTATTAAATGCCCACATTGTATTCTATACGATTAATTTCTGACATAAGAAACAGGAAAAACCCTGAAACTATGCAGTTAAATAGGTTGTTAGATAAATGATGCCAAAAGTAAGTGAGCACCGGGGACAATAAAAATATGATAAACAATAGTAATTCATCGGTTTAGTTAAGTTAAAACTCCATTATATGTCAATTGCAGCAAATCTCAACAACGGCCTGGGATGGAGAGACTTATTCTCCTCCTTTTTATTTGCGAAGGAACCACCGCCCCTAGATGCAGTTCCCGAGATCATGGTACGACCCAATTATTTGGTCGACATCCACACTCATGTTTCTATGAAAATGAATATCTGGGGTAAAAAATTTTGGAATCAGCATACGCCTGTTCCCGGTGACGGCTTGTTGTCTATGCTGGGTGTTCAGGTAAATTTTCATCGGCTCCGTTGTGGAAATGTGGGGGTAATGATTGTTCCTCATGATATTCCGGTAGGTGAGATGCGGCGCAAATTCGGTGGTTTGAGCTGGGTTATTCGTTTGCTGAATCGCTGGTTTGATAAGATGGAGCATGAGGACTTCAGCAATTTTATTCAGATCAATAAAATTCTCAATCTTTTTGAAGAGCAGATTTATATCACCAACCGAAAAATTGGCAGCGAGACCTTCGTAATCGCCCGTTCATACAAGGAATTACTGGATGCCCGGGCAAAGGGGCAAATAGTTTTCATACATGCCATTGAAGGATCCCATGCACTGGGGCGTAATTTGCCAACACAACCAATCTATTTGCAGGGATGGAGGAAAAAGAACCCACAGGGCGCAAAACGATCATTGAATAAATTTTTACCCGCAGAAAATACCTATAGTCAATACATTGACAATCTTATATCACTCAAATACAGAGGGGTGTGTATGCTTACCCTTGCATATTTATTCCCCAATGAAATATCTGATTGTGTGGAAGGAATTGCCGAATTTCCTAAAGTAAATAGTTTTCATTACGAATGGAGATATGATCCTGAGGCTGCAGAGATGAATAGAGGATTGACCAACTTGGGGAAGGTGGTAGTTAGAAAGATGCTGGAAATTGGAATGATCATCGATCTCATTCATACCACCGATGTAGCTCGTCGGCAAGTTTATGAATTACACGATCAATGGATGTTCGCACACCCCAACGACTGGAGGCCCCTGACTTTTTCTCATGGTGGGTCAAGGTCGTTGCATGAAAAGTACATCAAGAAGACGGGGGTATCAAAATACAGTCACCACAAATATTATGGTGCTAGCAAAGAAGATATACTGGCAGTAGAGAGAAGTGGTGGGGTAATTGGAATCATCATGGAAAATTGGTGGCTTACCGGGGTTGACCCCCGCTTACCGGAATATGAGGGATGGGAGATGACCGGAATAGATTGTGTAATTGAAACCATCTTTGATATCAATGAGCAGACAGAGAAAAAGGATTTTAGTTGTATTTCTATCGGTACCGATTTTGATGGTTTTACAGATACGCCGCCGGATCTTTATCTTTATGAGCAGTGGGGCAATCTTTTAGACAAATTGAAGAGACGGCTAACTGAAAAACAAATTGATATGATTTTCAGGGACAATGCCCTAAGAATGCTGGAATTGGGTTGGAAGACAATGTAATAATTTAACATTACATGCGTTGAATGAGTAACCCCACAGGTGCCATCGGATAGACGTTTCCTGTAATATAAAGCCTATGCATTCCTGGATATTATTACATACCCATTCCGTGATTGCATTTATCATAGCTGTTACACAGCTGGGGATGACTTGGTTTTTGATAAAGAGCAGGGCCAGAATTTCTATCCAAAAATGGCTCATCCTGAATTATATAGCCTCTTCTCTTTGGTACCTTGATCAGCTGGTGCGATTTAGTTTGTATCCGGGTACGGAGGGGTCTTGGTTGTACAAATTTGAAACCGTCTTAATTTATGGTCCAGTTCTGGTTGCACAGATGTTGGCCAACCTCCAGATTTATTATCAATTCATCGAGCCAAAATTCGACAATGAAAGACGTTGGGTGATGATGCTGATGGTTCCTTTTTCAATATTCTTGTTGGGGGTATTTGGATGGAATGAATTCTACAATCAAAGTGATTTATATGTATTTCAGGTAGTTTCATTTGTCTGGGGGTTCCTGTCCAACATTGCAACTTTTTTGATTGCCATTCGCAAAGCCATTGCTTTCAAACATTCGAATTACAATGCCTATAAGGCACATTTCATTTTGGCAGCGATTAGTAGTAGCTTTTTTGTTATGTCAATCATTGGTCTTCAATTTGGCCTTTACAGTGAGGTAGGATACTGGACCTATTTCATCGTTGTTTGGCTGGGCGAAATAGCGCTAATCATAACCTATCTATATTTTTCCGAGGGATTTGTAAGTTTTCAAATAAAGATTACCGGGTATAGTTTTGTTTCAGTTGTAATGGCTCTTACCGCTTTTACTTTAATTTTCTTTGCACCCGCCCTGCCCGAGCAAATTGACCTGAGATTAAAGCAACAGGAGGGATTGAGAAAAATGTTTGTGGTACTTCTTGTGGCAACCTCTATTATCATATTTTTATTGCCCCCCCTGCTAAGGATTACCCTTACCTATCCGCTGCGGCAGGTATTGCGTGCAGTGAGAAAAGTAAACAAGGGCGACCTCAATGTTCAAGTACCTGTTGCTTTTCAAGATGAAATTGGTTTGCTCACCACCAATTTCAATAGCATGACTGCCACTTTGCGGCAGGCACAAAGCAGACTGGAAGAGTACTCACATATTTTGGGAGAACTCTATAACAACCAACAAAAAGTACAGGAACAAACCTTAAATCATGTAAGCCAGGAAATTCATGACAATGTTGGACAGCTGCTGAGTCTAGTTAGAATGCAATTAAATCAGGTAGCTGCCATTGAGGGGAAAGAGAATCAATTGATTGCCGATGCACAGGAAAATATCAGTCGTGCCATGGGCGATCTTCGTGACATGGCAAGGGGTATGAGCAGTGACAGGATCAAGCTTCTGGGTTTGATGGCTTCAGTGGAACAGGAAGCACAGCGAATTCAGCGGAGTGGTTCCTGTGAAGTGAATTTCAAAAGTACAGGAACTGTTCAGGCAATTGATTACCAGAAAGAAATTATTCTCTTTAGGGTAATTCAGGAAAGTCTTCAAAATATATTCAAGCATGCCGGAGCAAGTCGAATTGATATTTTTTTCCAATACCAACCAGATCATTTGCGCATAGAAGTAAAAGACAATGGCAAGGGTTTTATACCTGATAAGGAGCGACGAAGTGGCGGACTTGGATTGATGAATATGCAACACAGGGTTGAACTGACCGGAGGAAAACTGACATTTGATAGCAAGGAAGGCATTGGCACAACGATTACAATCGGCCTTCCTTTATTGTGATCATGGTTGTTTTTTACGATAAATCACTTTCCCCTCGAATATTGTTTCTAATACCGTTGCTTTTTCAACTTCCTCAATCGGTACTTCCAGCAGGTTCCTGTCAATCCTGATCATGTCTGCATATTTTCCTGCTTCCAGGGAGCCGATGAACGTATCCGCCCGCATTGCTTTCGCAGCATGCAAAGTATAAGCATAGAGCATATCTTCCAGTAATAAAGTTTGGGAACTATCCAGCACACCCTTGGGTCCCTTGCGGGTTACTGCCCTGTAGATCGCCTGAAAAGGATTTGCACTCGAAACCGGCCAGTCACTTGCCCCGGCTATAACCACTCCGGCATTTTTCAATGTCCTTGCAGGATACTGCCATTGATACAAAGATGGATGAATGTAAGGTTGAACAATATCAATAGTAGTGGCATCTCCAAAAGCCCACAAGAGTTGAAATGCGGCTATGATTTTAAGTGAACTCATTCGAATTGCATCAGTAGGATTTACCAATTGCAAATGCGTGATGGTATGTGGTATTCCCGAATGACCGTTGGCCTTTCGCATGGCAGCAAACCCATTCAGGGTTTCAGATACTGCCCGGTCGCCGATGGCATGAACGTGCACTAACCAATTTTCTTTGTCAGCCAAAGTCGCAAAGCGGGCAAAGGAAGCGGGCTCAAACATCAGCACTCCTTTTGACGTAGTTCCTGTATAAGGGATGGAAAGTGCCGCCGTTTGAGTAGGATGTTCTACCACACCATCGGCAAATATTTTACATCCAATTACTGAAAGATTCCCGGCTGCATACTTCTTTTTCATCAATGCCAACCTGTTGAGTTGAGCTTGTGCAGGTTGGTTTGGATCGGCTACCAATGTTGTAGCAATGTGTGCGTTCAATAATCCATTGTTGCTGAGCCATCGATAGGCCTCTAAATGATGTGAACTTACCGAAGAAGTATTTCCTGCACTTGGGTCTAGCCAACCGGTAATGCCCAGGCGACTAGAGTATTCCATGGCTTTCCGCGCTGCCGCTTTTAATCCCGGTTTCACCGGAACAGCGGCCTCAATGATGTTTTGTCCTTCCTCGCTGAGGAATCCCGTTGGATTCCCGTCGGAATCTTTTCCATAATAGAGTTGTTTATCAGCCGGCTGTTTGGAGAGAAATGATTTATTCAATCCTGCTAGTTCCATCATGGTGCGATTGGCCCATGAGGTATGACCGTCAGAGCCACTCAACACGAGAGGAATGTTAGAAAATATACCGCTATTGAACTTCGATGAAATCTCTTCGAGTTGAGACCAGGTTGTAATGTTAATTCCATAAATCACCAACACATCTCCCGACATACCTTCTTTGTTTCGGAAGCATTTTTCAGCATACGTTACCAACTGATCAATTGTTAGGTCTTGGTCTTCCAGATTTGCAAATAATAGATTATTGCCACCTGAAAGTGCATGCATGTGTGCATCGATGAATCCCGGGGCAATGAATCCACCCTCACAATTGATCAGGGTACCCTTCCCCTTGAGTTTTTTTCTCAATTGCTGTTCTGTTCCTACCGCCAGAATCTTTTTTCCGGATATTGCAATGGCTGTTGCAAAGGGGGCCGACCTGTTTGCAGTAAAAATCTTGGCATTATAATAAAGTGTCCACTGGCCGAAAGCGAATGAAGGAACAAGAGACGCCAACGCAAATAGGCGAAAAAGTATGGCTGTTTTCATGACTTAAATATCCGAAATATCAAACGCAAAGTCGAAAAAAACTGTCGAAAATCCTTGTCAAATCATGAGGCATTTTCAGTAAATTGCAGTTACTACTTATCTACTCATTTTATGAAAAAATTTTGTTCTCTTCCTCCCTTACCTTTTTTCTTCTCCTGCTCTTTGGATGCTCGCAACGAGC
>JBJTTC010000050.1:0-33374 GCA_046079965.1 Sediminibacterium sp.
TGGTCTTCGCATCATCCAAACTTACAAAGCGAGCTGGTATGCATATTATATTGGCATTGTTGTGTTGTCTAACCAGGGAGGCCCCTTCATTGAGCCAACCTAATCCTGCTCTGATACCGGCATGTTTGTTGGCGGTCATAGCAACCCCATTTGCGCTTCCGCAGAAAAGAATTCCAAAAGCGGCTTTTCCAGTTTCAACCATGGTACATACCGGGTGGGCAAAATCGGGATAATCAACAGAATCTTCACTGAAGGTTCCTAAATCTGTAGTTGTTAGTCCTTGTGCATTGAGCCAGCCGATGATTTCTCTTTTAAAGGCAAATCCTGCATGGTCGGCACCCAATGCTATGGGCAGGTCGGAGGAGAAAATGGCAGACATGTGAAACTGATTGGTTGCTAAGATAAAACATTCAGCGTTGGAGAGATAAAAAAATCTATCAGCGGGTGAAGAGCTATTTAACTCCACTCTTCATTTTCTTTTTCAATCTTTTTATATACCCTGGCTGATACCAATATGCTGAGCTCATAGAGTAAAAATAATGGAGTGAATACTATGAGTTGACTCATCCAGTCGGGACTGGGGGTGATGAAGGCGGCAACGATCAAAATAACAACGATGGCATATTTTCGTGTCGAACGCAGAAACGATGGGCTAACAATACCTACGCGCGTTAGGATATAGGCCAGAACCGGCAGTTCAAAGGCAAGTCCGCACCCCAAAATGATGTTGGTAAGATTGTCAATGTAGTCGGTGAAGGTAGGGAGGGTTCGGATGGTACCTCTGGTGCCAAGTTCAAATCCCGCCAGAAAATTGAAGGTAAATGGCCCCAGTAAAAAATAACCAAAAGCAGCTCCGGAGAAGAAAAAGAAGGAAACCCAAAAAATCACGTAGCGGGTATTCTTGCTCTCGTTTTCTTTTAGGGCGGGTTTAACAAAAAGCCAGAATTGCCAAAAGATAAAGGGAAAGGCAGCAATGATTCCGCCGATTAAGGCCATGGAGATGCTTCCCAAAAACTGACCACCAAATGTATTGCTTTGCATATTTACTTCTACCGGGGGCATACAAAGTGTATCACCAAGGTGTGCCCAATGGCTAAACCGGCAGAGAAATCGATAAGAAATGAAATCAGGGTTGATTGGCCCGGTTACCACATAATCAAAAACCCAATCTCTATAGATGAAAATGATTGCAGCCATTAACAGAATGGACAGTAGTGATCTGATGATGCGCGACCTCAACTCTTCCAAGTGGTCGATAAATGTCATTTCTGCAGGTTTCCCCTGCTCCTTATTGCCAAACAGCGCCATTTTCTGGTATTATGCACACAAAGGTACGGTGATGGTATTAAATCAAGAATGCCTTAGTCAGAGCACCTTCATTTTTACTTTCTCAATTCTGGTATCGCTTACTTCCAGGATCTCAAAACGATACCTGTCTATGATGATTTGTTCTTTTTGTCGGGGGATGGCTTCATTTCGCTGAATGATGTATCCGCTTAATGTTTCAGAGCTTCCGTTGGGGAACGCCAGGTCATATTTTTCATTCAAATAATCAAGTTCCAGTCTGCCGCTGAAGGTATACTCATCGTTTTCCAGCTTATCATTCGCTTCTTCTAAGTCATATTCATCTTGTATTTCTCCAAAAATTTCTTCGAGCAGATCCTCCATGGTTACAATACCGGAGGTGCCACCGAATTCGTCAACAACCCAGGCAATGCTTTTTCTCTCTTTGGTAAATTTATTCATCAGGTCGGGAACGCTCATCGCCTCGGGAACTACAATGATGGGGTGAAGAACCGATTGAATATTCGCTGGTTTTTTAAACAGATCAAGTTGGTGAACATATCCTACTATGTTATCAATATTGTCATCGTAAATGACGAGCTTGCTAAGTTGAGTGGCTACAAATTTTTGTTGAAGGCTTTGGATGGGGGTATGTAATTCGCATGCTTCAATTTCGGTTCTTGGAACCAGGCATTGCCTTATTTTAACCATTGGGAGACTAAGCGCATTTTCGAATAATTCTTTATTCAGGTCTGTGTTTTCTTCGCTTTGTTCTTTTGTTTGTTGAAAAAAATGTTCGAGATCAATTTTGGTAAATGCCTCATTTTTTTCATTAACCCGTACATTGAAAATATATCGCAAGATCCATTGAGCGGAACTCACAAGCAGATGTGTAAGCGGTTCGAACAGTGAATAAAAAAATTGCGCAATCCCGGCAAATGCAGGTAGGAGCAATTCATTTTTTGCCCTAAAAATAGCTTTTGGCAGGAATTCTCCGAAGACCAATACTACCATTGCCGACAAGATAGTATCAAGAATCAGTTGGAGATAATCATTTTCAATCTTCCAGGGCTTCCAGAGTGTTCTTTTGAGCAGCTCCCCGAATAAAAGACCATAGATAACCAAAAAAATATTCAATCCGACCAAACATGCCCCGATGAATTTTGCCTGGTTCTCAATGAAGCCAGCCAGGAGAATACCTTTTTTGCTGCCTTGTTTTTTTTTCAGTTCTATGGAAAAACGATTGGCGGTAACAAAAGCAATTTCATAGCCTGCAAAAAAAGCGATGAATAGTAGTGACAAAATCAATCCTGAAATAATAGCCAGTATTGTCATAGCTGTATTGCCTGGGTCATGCAAAGATACGGTACACCATTTTATTCAACTATTTCTTTCGTTGTTGAAGAATGGGGGGTGGGGCAGGTGTGGATTGGGCAGAACTGTCTTTGTAGATAAAAAAGCTTTTGTCTTCAATTTCAAACAAGCGAAGGTCTGTCAGATTTTCATTGCAGGTCATGCCTTTTAGTCCAATAAAATAATCGTTGCGATAATTTTTACTAAAAGTGACCTTTTTATCGGTATAAAATTTTTCCGCATTTTGATCCCACCAAAGTTCATCAGTTTGCAAGGTGTCTCCATAGATATTAGTAGCCACTACATTTTTTTTGAGCAGTATTTTTTTCTCGTTTTCATTGTAGTTGCCATATTGGGCATCGATGCGACTTTCAATTTTATTGCTGTCATTGAAAAAATCAACATGGAGACTATTGGGAAACTCGGATCTCCTGGGCCCTTCCCCTATATACCGGATGATAGTGGGAGCAGTCAGGTGAGCCTGCGTTTTTCCTTCCAGACTAAGGTAGCTGTCAATTTGAGTCCCAACTTCCGTATTGGTATTTTTGCCTGCCATTTCTCGTACTTCAGTCAGATCGTTTTCGCAACCCATGGTTGCCGTTAAGGCATATGTTAGGACCAGGAAGGTGTTCCTTTTTATTTTCATGAATTGAAGTTCGGTGAAAAATTCTAATTGAATTCAGCGGATAGGTTCCATTCGCAGATATTTAGTAATCCTCTATAAACCAGATTGGCGTCTCTGTGAATTTTCGAGCAGAGGAGCGAATCAAAGTAGAACAGATCTCCACCTGTAATCAATACTTCTAAATTGTTGTATTTTTTTCTGTAGGAGTTAATTATACCATCTATTTCTGAGACAATACCCTGAATTACTCCACTTTGCAGGTTCGTCATGGTATCGTAACCGACCAGTGGAAATTTCTTTTTTGGTTTGGCTAAGGGCAGCAACGCTGTTTGTTCATGCATTGCACGAAATCGCATGTTCATACCTGGAGAAATACTGCCTCCCAGGAACTCTTGATTAGCATTAATAAAGTTATATGTGATGCAGGTACCTAGTCCGATTATGAGGCAGTGATTGTTGGGAAATATTGCAGTTGCGGCAGCACAAAGTGCCAGACGGTCTGCTCCGATTGTTTCAGGCTTACCTACCGGAGTAGTGAAAGGTAATTTGCTATTGTGGTTGAGTAAATGAAAACGTCCGGATTTTTTCAGGAGGTCGATGGTTTTCAACGAATGATTGATTACAGATGCCAGGATAATTTTTTCCGGGTTCACTTTTTCCAGTAAAGGTTGTAAGTGTTCCGGGTCAGGACCTTCCAAAAAAACCTCTTCTGTAAAGAGAGATTCATAGAAAACACCAGCTTTCAATCTGGTATTTCCGAAATCAAAACAAATAACTTTTGACATAAAAGATTTATTCAGGATTCCAACCTTTAAGTTCCCTGAAATGTCCATTCAGACTGATTCTTTCTCTCAGGTTTTCCATTTCAGCCATCATCGGCAGGACTGATTGTAAATGACGGCGAAGGTATTCGAGTCTTTGCCATTCATCGAGTAGTTCCAATAACTCATATTCTTGATCCAGTGATAGTCCTGCGTGGTGTGCCAGGTCATAGCTGCACAATTGCTCATCCGGCTGTCTAAATTTTTTGGTAACATTCAGTCGGCGGTGGAGTTCTCTGATTGCTGACAGTACTGAAGTAAGTAAAACAGCATTTGATTTCATCCTATTATCGGGATAATGAACAATTGCACCGCTGTAAAGTTTATCCGGAACCACTTTCACAACCTCCAACATCCTGAAAACCCGCATGCCCTGAACCCGAATGTCCATTTTGCCGTCATCGTATTCATTCACCAGCTCTTTAACTTCAACCAAGGTACCTGTTTCCTGTACTCGATTGCCCATTACTGCAGGAATTCCAAACGGCTTGTTTTCATCTTTGCATTCGCGAATCAATTGGCGGTAGCGGGGTTCAAAAATATGCAAGTTCAGCCATTCATCAGGGTAAACTACGATGCCTAGTGGAAAAAGAGGAATAAAGTTTGTCATAACCACTCAGTAAATATTCGTGCGAGTCCCGAGTTTGCATAGGCAAGATGCGAAAGTTTTCGGTTCTTTGTATGTAATTTAACTTTTTTATGCTGATTTCCGGTTTTACCATTATCCGAAATGCAGTGGAGAATGACTACCCGGTAGTCGAAGCCATCCGAAGCATACTTCCGGTGGTAGATGAAATGATTGTTCTTGTTGGGGATTCGGCAGATGATACCGAAGCGCTTATACAGTCCATCGGTAGTTCAAAAATAAAAATACATCATTCTAAATGGGATATGTCATTGCGCAGCGGGGGGAAGGTATTGGCTGTAGAAACAGATAAGGCAGCTGAGTTGATTTGTCAGGAGAGTGATTGGGCCTTTTATATTCAGGCAGATGAAGTGGTGCATGAGCAATACCATGCAGCAATTCTGAAGGCCTGTAAAGATCATTTGGAAGATAAACGGGTGGAGGGATTGCTTTTCGACTATGTGCATTTTTATGGGACGTACGATTATGTGGGGGATAGTCGTAAATGGTACCACAAGGAAGTTCGCATCATCAGAAATGATAGATCCATCAAAGCGTACAAGGATGCACAGGGTTTTAGAAAAGAGGGGAGACCTTTAAAAGTAAAATCTGCCAATGCATCTGTATATCATTATGGGTGGGTGAAGAGTCCGATGCAAATGATGAAGAAACAAAAAAATGTTAGTACGTATTGGTTGAATGATGAGCAAATGAAAAAAGTCATGGCAGATCCGGAAGAGTGGGATTTTGAAGCATACGATTCTTTAGAAAGATTTAGAGGAACACATCCACAAGTAATGCGGGAAAGAATTCAACGAAAGAACTGGCACCTTGAATTAGATATTGCTAAAAAGAAATTTTCGCTAAAACAAAAGGCACTTTATTTCTTTGAAAAACTTACCGGTATTCGACCATTTGATTTTCGAAATTACCGGCTTATTCGTTGAAAGTTTATGTATTACTTTTATCTGCTGATAACCGCCATGCGATAGCTCCTATCCAAGCATGCAACCATACACCATATTGAAAGGCGAGCGTTGATTCAACGAGGCATGAAGCCATAACAACGAGTGTCCAGGCAATAATGCCGGCATTTTTTTTGTAAAATCCCTTCCATATGGGGTAACCCATCCAGCCAGTGAATAGCAATGCTCCAATGCTACCAGAGCCCAAACCCCAGAAGAGCCATTGATTGAAAGGCCAGCTAAAAGTTAAATGCTGTCCGGGATGTTTATCTGCAAATGCAGTTTGAAGTGCAGGTGCAATGTTGCTCCAGCCGAATCCGGTAATAGGTTTGGTTTGAACTGTTTCCCATGCCAGCGAGTTGACCAGCCTTCTAGTACCATCTGAGTATTCGAGTCGGTTGGTCTGAAGGGAATATTGCTGCCAGTCATAGGTTATATAATTCCATTTTTGCTGAATTGTTGGGAAAAGGAAATAGCCGGTGAGCACAGCCAGCGAAATCAATAAAATGACAAATAGGATGGTTTTACTGCGTTGAACAAAGGTTCCTCGTGATGAAAAAAATGATAAGGTCAGTACTAAGATCAATGCTCCTATCCAGGCAGAACGAACAGCCATAAAAAGGATTGAGCCGATTAAGATGAAGCAAAAAATATATTTTGTGCGACTGCTTAATTCATTCGAAAGCCAGGTTATGAGTCCGGTACCACAGAGAAAAATGCCGAATCTGACATGATCATTGTCCATAAAGGTAGGGAGTGATTGACCGGTTCCATAAGCCTTGATCCAGCCGGAAGTATTGATACAATAAGAGATGATTGCATATAAGATACCTGCCAAAGCAGCCCATTGACAAGTGCGAATGAGGAACTGAAGCATTGGTTCAGTGAGTCGTATGATGCAAAAAAAGGCAATGGGATACATGGTCCAGCTAACCAGTAGATCAAAGTGTTTGAAAGAGAATGGAGATTGCCAGCAGCCCAAGAAGGTCAGTAGTAATGCCAGAATACTCCACCAAGTCATTGAAGTTTCTGATGGTTGGTTTTTTGGGGGAGTCAATATAATCCATAGTAAAAGCAAAGCCTGTGAAATAGAAAGTATTGCCCTGCTGAACAGAAGACCCATTACCATTAACAATAACAGGGGTCTAATTAAAATGTCCCAGGAGGTTCGATGTAACAATTGTTTTGGCATAAAGAAGTATCCTGAAAAGCCTGAAGTGCTGAAGCAGATTTTAATAACTAACCTGTATCGCCTAAATTTACGTCAAAGGAGTTGCATGGACTGGCATTTTTTACAATCAGATTTGGCGAATGGGTCATATAAATCTCTGGCAAGGGCCATATCGCTTGTGGAGAATCATGCAGAAGGGTACCTGTCTTTTTTGCAGCAGTTATCACCTGGTAATGCCCTGATTACAGGAATAACCGGCGCACCGGGTGCAGGAAAGAGTACCTTAACTGATGCGCTGATTCAGCAGTGGGTAAAGCAGGGGAAAAAAGTGGGAGTTGTATGTGTTGATCCTTCCTCGCCCTTCCATCTTGGGGCCTTATTGGGGGACAGGATCCGCATGAGTTCCTGGTACAATCATCCTCAGGTCTATATTCGGTCTTTGGCAACACGTGGATCTTTGGGCGGATTACATCCGCAAATCATCGAGATAAGCGCTATTTTACAGGCAGCCGGATTTGATGAGTTATTGATAGAAACTGTAGGAGTTGGGCAGAGTGAAATTGAAATTGCAGGTTTGGCAGATACTACGGTTGTGGTGATGGTGCCGGAAGCGGGGGATGAAGTTCAGACGATGAAGTCAGGTCTGATGGAAATTGCAGATATTTTTGTGGTTAATAAAAGTGATCGACCGGATGCAGATCAGTTGGTGAAGCACCTGCGTGGTATGCTGGCAGGGTCTTTTGTGCCAGGAGGTTGGGAAATACCGATTCTAAAAACGATTGCCATTCAACAGAATGGAGTAATTGAACTGGTCGATGCCATTCGGCGGCATCAACAATTACAAGCTACTCCGGATCGGAAAAAATGGTTGTTGGCAGAAAAAGCATACCAGCTCATTAGTCGGAATAGGATGAAGGACATAAATAAACAACAATTGGTTGCTGATATTGAAGAAGCCATGAAGCGTCCCGGATTCAATTTGTTTTATTTTCTCTCCCACCAATTTCAATCCTGATGTCCGAGCCCCCCTTACATATCTGGCTGGATGCAGAGAGAATGAAATATCCACACACAGGACTTTTTCATTTTTGTCTCGAGTTAGGAAGTGCACTGGTAAAGGTTCATTCTGACCACGAAGAATTGACTTTTTTTCTTCCTGAAAACCTGAGTGGCAGTTTTGGCAGAGATGTTCATTATGTACACCAAAAAATCCAGCATAAGTATTTTTTCCCTTCATGGAAAAACATGGATGTATGGCACTCTATGCAGCAGGATAGCGATTATTTCCCTCGAAGCAGGAGGGTTCCGGTGGTATTGACCATTCATGATCTGAATTTTTTACATCAGCCGGGTAAAAGTCTTGCTGACAAAAAAAGAGCCTTGTCTCGCTTGAAAAGCAGGGTGGGTATGGCTCGGCAGATAGTAACCATTTCATCCTTTGTTTTGAAAGAGTTGCAGGAAAATTTGTCACTGGGAGATACGCCTGCTACTGTGATTTATAATGGATGTAATTTTTCTTCAGCCCAACCGCAGCGGCCCAAGGAGATTCAGGAACGTCCATTTCTTTTCACCATTGGAACTGTTGCTGCAAAGAAAAATTTTCATGTATTACCTGCACTGTTACAAAGGAATGATTTTATTTTGGTCATTGCGGGGGTTATTCAGGAGGAAGCATATTTGGAAAAAATAAAAATTGAAGCTAGGCGATTGGGGGTGGCTGAGCGATTGGTATTTACAGGTGCTATATCGGAAGGGGAAAAGCAGTGGTATTATAAAAATTGCAGTGCATTTGTTTTCCCTTCTCTGGCAGAGGGATTTGGAATGCCTGTATTGGAAGCCATGTATTTTGGAAAGCCAGTTTTTTTATCAACTAAAACTTCTTTGCCGGAGATCGGAGGAGAGTTGGCTTATTATTTTCAGAACTTTGAAGCGGAGCACATGGTTCAGGTATTGGAAAAGGGATTGCAACATTATCTAGACAATTCACCCGAATTAAAATTACAGGCGCATGCCGCTAGTTTCAGCTGGATTACTGCTGCCCATCGCTATTTGGAATTGTACCATCACGCAGCAGGTTGATGTTATTTGATTTTAAAAAACATCTTCAGACAGAAGAAAAGTTTTCTGATCGTAGAGCGGCGTTTTACTGCTAGTAGCCAATGACTGTATTTAAGATAACAGTAAAGACGCAATAGATTTGAGGTAATCGAAAAATCATGGTAGGAACGATTCAATAATTTCAGTGCTTTTTTTTCGAAATGATGTTTATCAGCGCAGGTAGAATAAAACAACATCATGCGTTCACGTATAGCAGTAAGTTCTTTTTGTTTTATGGCATATTTTTCTTGCCGACTTTTTTTTCGGCCTTTACCGGTAGCGGCACCGATCGCATTGTTTGCATGTTGACGATATTCAACCAACACCTGATTACAAAATTTGATTCCACCTCTGTCAGAAGCTAAAAAAGCAATCCACCAGTCATGAGGAAGGCAGGCAGGGAAGTCGGCAGCACCTTGTAATATGTTTTTTTTGAAGAGCATGGTATTTCCATAAATGCGACAGAAAACAGCTTGCTGCAGGCAACTGTTGTAATCGAGACAGTTGCTGATGGTTGAAACCATTTTCCCTGTTGGTTGCAGTGAATCGTTGCAGATTGCTGCATCGCAGTAAATAAGTGCGGCCTTGCCAAGTCCCTTGAATTGTGAGGATAATTTTTCCGGATGCCAAATATCATCCTGGTCACAAAGAGCTATTAGAGATCCATTTGAAAGAGAAATGGCCCGACCGAAATTTTTTATAAATCCCAGATTTTCTTTGTTGTAATGGATATGAATTTTGCTATGAAGGTTTTTGTATTGTTCAAGTATGGAATTAGTAGTATCTCTACTTGCATCATCGCTTACAATAATTTCAAAATTAGGATAGGTTTGCGCCAATAAACTATCGAGTTGTTGAGAAAGGTACTTTTCTCCATTATAAGTCGCCATGACTACTGAGATGAGTGGAAATGATTCAGTCTGCATGTTTTTTAATCAGGCTTATAGGGTTGGTTGATTCGATATAAAGATAAATAAACCCAGACGGAACAAAGGGGAAACTAAATGGTCATTTTTTCCCTGTCAATTGTATCTTTAGTAGATAACTATTAGATGCATGTCAGTATCTGTTGTACTTTGTACTTATAATGGTGCTCGGTTTTTAGAAGAGCAGGTAAAAAGTATTTTAGAGCAGACGTATCCCATCGGCGAATTAATCATTTCTGATGATGCCTCTACAGATTCAACTCCGGAATTGATTCGCCGTTTTTCTGAACAGGATTCCCGGATAAGGATGATAATGCTTGAAGAAAATATTGGATTTTCTGCCAACTTTCAACAGGCCATCCAACAAGCGAGTTGCGATTTGATTGCAACTGCCGACCAGGATGATGTATGGCATCCTGAAAAAATTGCCCGCTTGGTGGCAGCCCTTGACTCTAATGTCAGTTTGATTTATTGTGATTCTGTTAAATTTACCAATGATATACCTATTGGACCCAAAGCTTCCAGGGGCAATAAAAAAATCGAGGGATCCGATCCAAGAAAAATTGCTGTTTACAATACCGTCAGTGGACATGCAATGCTTATCCGAAAAGGACTTTTGCTCAGTGCATTTCCCTTGCCATCAGGAGTTTATTATGATTGGTGGCTTGCTGTAGTTGCCATGACAAGAGACCGGGTTCAGTTTTTACCAGATATTCTGGTTTATCGGAGGGTACATGACCGAAATGTAACACTTCCGGTAAATCTTTCTGCTGCTCAGCAGCGACGGGAGTTTCGGGTAACATTGGTGAAACATTTGTATGCGTTTAGTCAACTTTCAATTCTTTCTCATGAGCAGGCTGATTTTTTTAAACAAGGCTACCGATACTGGTATGATTCCTTACATAGAAAAATAAATTTCAAATTATTTAATTGGCTGATGTACAATCGTGAGATTGTTTACTGCAATAAAATCAGGAAATTCCCGCTGATTTCCCAACTAAAAAACAGTTGGATATTTAGTTTCCGGTGGAGTTTGCAGGTAGATGATTAAGATTGCTCTTCTTGAATTACCTGTTTTTCATTTTTCCACCAGCGCCAGCCCAGGTATCCAACGATGGCAAATGGCGCGAGTGCCAGATAGATGATAGCAGAATTCAGGGCGGCAGCCGGTCCTTCTCCCAGTTGAGAGGCGGTTTTGGTGCAAATGGAACATTGGGCAGTTGCTTTCGCAAAATTCAGTAGCAATAAAACAATGGTTGCTAAAAATAATCTGGCTTTCATCTAGGTGAATTGAACTGCAAAGTTAGCAAGAAAGAGGCAGAGCTAGGTTTTTATGCGTATTGCTATTATTTTTTGTATATTTCTGTTCAATTTTTTTCTATGGAACCAAGAAGAAACTTCCTCAGGAAGATGGGTGCTATGGCGGGTGCCTTTTCCGCTTATAGTTTGTTCAATGAAACGCATGCTGCTGAATGGGAGATAGCAGGTCAGCGCATCAGCCATTTGAATGCTGAGGAAGCCGCCCTGGATGAAGATTTTTGGATGACAATTCAGCAGGCATACACTGTAAATTCAAATCTCATCAATCTGAACAATGGTGGAGTTAGTCCTTCACCCCGGGTTGTTCAAGAAGCAGTTGAGCGGTACAATCGCTTGTCAAATGAAGGCCCATCCTACTATATGTGGCGTATTCTCGATCAGGGAAGGGAACCGCTTCGACAGAAGTTGGCTCTTTTGGCCGGCTGTCCGGATGAGGAGATTGCCATTAACCGAAATTCAACGGAGGCCCTCAATACGGTCATTTTTGGCATGGATCTTCTGCCGGGCGATCAGGTTATAGGCACCTTACAGGATTATCCCAATATGATACAGGCATGGAGACAGCGTGCTTTACGAGATAAAATTGTTTACACGCAGATAAGTTTTGATTTTCCCGTGGAAGACGATGATGTGATAGTTGCAGCATTTGAAAAAGCCATTACTCCAAAGACCAAAGTGATTCATGTGACCCATGTAATCAATTGGGTTGGACAAGTGATGCCGGTTGCGAAGATTGCGCGCATGGCCCATGCGAGGGGAATTGAAGTGATAGTGGATGGGGCTCATTCTTTCGGACTGATAGATTTTAAAATACCCGATCTGGAATGTGATTATTTTGGTACCAGTTTGCACAAGTTTTTAAGTGCTCCCATTGGCAGTGGGATGCTGTGGATCCGAAAGGACAAGATTGAGAAGATCTGGCCTTTGACCTGCAATGACAAGCCTCGCAGCAGTGATATCAGGAAGTTTGAAACATTGGGTACACGAAGTTTCCCGATCGAGCAGGGAATTGGGGAAGCGATTAATTTTCACATGGCCATTGGCAGTAAAAGAAAGGAGGAACGAATCAGGTACTTGAAAAATTATTGGGCTACTCGTGCTAAGGAGATTCCTGGGGTAAGGATTCACACTTCTTTTAAGTCGGCTTATGCCTGCGCCATTGCCGGTGTAAGCATACAAGGTATGACACCGGGTGAATTAGATAGTGCTTTGATGAACCAATACAAGATTCATACCGTGGGCATTGTTTGGGAAAATATATCCTGTGTTCGGGTGACACCCCATGTTTATACCCGACTGCAGGAGTTGGATAAGCTGGTAGGGGCATTGGAACAACTCGCAACTAAAAAAAATAAAAGCAGCTGATCACTTGATCAGTCTGCTCAATAATTGTAAACTAAGGGTTCAGATTTTTTTGAAATCAGGATGCTTTTTCCTTCTTTTTTGTTGCAGCATTGGTTTTCTGGGGTCTGGTTTTTCCAAAGGATCCCTTGAATCTTTTGCCTTTTGCTGTTTTTTTGTCGCCTTTTCCCATGAGTATGTTTTGTTAGTTGATGAATTGCAAAAATAAAAAAACCCCGCAATAAACGGGGTTTTTTCAATTTTGGTCAAAAATTAGAGCTTAGCGCTCAATTCTTTTCCCGCCTTAAATTTTGCTACCTTCTTGGCTTTGATTTTGATGGTAGCACCGGTTTGAGGATTGCGGCCGGTACGGGCAGCGCGCTTGGAAACAGAAAACGTTCCGAAACCTACCAATGTAACTTTGTCACCCTTCTTCAAAGTCTTTGTAACAGCAGCTACAAATGAATCCAGGGCAGCATTGGCCTGAGTTTTAGAAATTCCTGCGTCATCGGCGATCTGAGCGATCAATTCAGCTTTGTTCATGGAAGTTGATTTAATGGTTTTATTAACCCAACAAAATTATTCGCTTTTATCAATCAACAAAATATTTTTATCATTTTTTTGTTTCGTCTGAAACCCGTATCAAACATGGCTTTGAGCGGCTTCTGTAACTTTTTGGTGATTGTTATCATTTGCGAATGATTGGCTGAAACCCAATGCAGGAGAGGGTTTCAGGATTTTATTCTGATTTCCAAACTCTCTCTGGGGTTGTCGGCTGTAAGTGTAATCAGCCCCAGGCTTTGATTTCATGGGGGTAGAAAGTATCCACAATCAATTCACAACTTGCATCAGTGTTCGAAAACTTAGTGCATTTTCACCCCAGAGTTGGCGGGCATCCTCACGCAAACAGGGAGCAAATTCCCGGAGATATCGTTCATAGTCTTCCCTATTAGCTGTCAGCAACTGAAGTGAGAAAGTAAGCCCCTCTGTTTCAACCTGGTCTTGAAGACGAAGGAATCTGTATTCGAGAAAACATCCCGATTTCATGATTTCGGGGATATGTTTTGCTTTCATCCAATTCAGCCAGTCAACCGCAATCGGATGTACCACCAGTGTTGTAATGTTATAAAGGTGTTGCATGCTTGCTTTTTATGTCGAAAAATTAAATTCTGCCAATACCGGACAATGGTCGCTGTATTTAACCTCTGGCAGAATAGCTGCTTTTTTTAGGTGACCGGACAAATTGCCCGTAATGCAAATATAGTCGATGCGCCATCCCTTGTTTTGCAATCGAACGGAGGGGAAACGCTGACTCCACCAGGAATAAGCACCGGTTCGTTGTGGGTGGCAATGCCTGAAACTATCTACCCAGCCTTCTGCCAGCCAGTGATCCATCCATTCCCGTTCTTCGGGTAAGAAACCGGAGGATTTTTTATTGCCTTTTGGGTCGTGAATATCAATCTCTCTGTGTGCAATATTGTAATCACCCACCACTATTAAATGGGTTTGGGTTTTGCGTATTTTATTTAAATATGTATTGAACTCATCCAGCCATTGATATTTATAGTTCTGTCGGTGGTCGCCGCTGGTGCCAGATGGAAAGTAAGCATTGACAAGGGTAAAGTTCTCAAATTCGGCTGTAATGACCCTCCCCTCCTCATCACTAATTTTTGCGCCATGGCCGTTTGTAACCCGGGTCGGGTTGATGCGGGTGAGGATTGCTACACCGCTATATCCCTTTTTTTGGGCGGAAAAAAGATGTGTCTGATATCCCAATGCATGCACTGCAGGTAAATTGATGTTTTCTTTTTCTGCTTTGATTTCCTGTAAACAAATGATGTCTGCCGGGTGGGTTGCCAGCCAATCTAAAAACCCCTTGTTGATGGCTGCACGGATACCATTGACATTGTAACTGATGATACGGATAGTGGACATGGTAACTATTAATGTTGGCACCAAGATACTAATTCATTGAGAGGTTGTCGGGGGAAGATATAGGAAACAGTTAAAACATATTGAATACAGGTGAATATGCCAGCAATAGTAATAGGTTCATGGTTTGGGTATCTGCCATCGGTTGTGTGATCAAAATTCTTTCCGGTAAATTTTTCCCTTGAACTCTCATAACCCCTTGGTGGCTTAGTCCGATGTCTTTCCAATAATGATTTCTGCCCCGAATTCTTATGAAAAATGGTTGTTGGAACACAACTCCTTTTAATTCTATTTCAGTGGGTAATTTCAGTGTTTTGGAAACAGGTTCTAGGTCGAAAACTGTTGGGGAATCAATTCCGTTGTAAGAGCGATTCAGCCAGATCATTTCTGTCTCCTCCATCAGGGGTTTTTTCTGAACAGAAAAGTGCGCGACTGTATCTGAGTTCTGTAGAATATAATGAACGTGTTTTTGTACCAGGGGGAACTCTCCCTCCATAACTGTTGCCTGGCTCGATATGCCGAAAATGCGGGCATCGTAGGTTTTGTCATTGAGAACATCCCTCATCATATGTTGGAGACAAACGAAATCGTTTTCCCCCAGTTTTCTAATCAATCTAAGTGTATCAAAAAGTGAAGCCGGAAAATTCTCCCTTTTTTTATTATTGATCCATACTTCAGCAATCTCAGGTTCACCATTTCTAATTACTTGATTCCGATTGTTGTAAGTGAATCGGACGTTATTATTTTTTAGTTCCGGACGTATGATATTTAACTTTGTTTGGGAGGATGCAGGGATAAAGTTATTGAAGAAATAGGCAGGAGGGACTTTCAATTCAATTAAAGATGTATTGCTGTTTTGATCAAAGATGAATTTCATTCCCTGAATGATTGCTTCCCGAAATCCACTGCCTGTTGTTGGCAGAAAGTAGGGCTGGCCATCTGCAATCAAGCCATTGAATAAGAATCCGATGGCCGGCAATTCTGCCTGGGTGAGTGATAAATCAAGCTCATTCTTTTCAATGAGTTCATTTTTATTGTTGACCAGATATATTTTAATGTTGATAACAGATGATGATCTTGCTGCGATTACTGTGTCTATCGCATATTCTGAATTGTTGTTAAATAAAACGGCCGGATGCATTTCAAACAAATCAATCCAGAGATGTAATAAAGAGCTGTTCCCGTCTTTGATGACGAGTGGCTTATCTTTTTTTAATTCATTCAGCTGTGGAAAGCTTACAGGTAGTTGAAGAGAGTCGGTTAGCTGCCATCCCCTTTCCTGGTATAGTATTTGTTGTAGTTTGCTTGCCAATGAAGCATTGATGACCGGATTCCTTAAATAGTCAGGTAGTGGTCCGACAGAGGAGTAACAGCGAACCTCTTCCAATACGACTTGTTGTTGTGAAAAAGAAGGCCCCGCTACTGAGCATCCAAAAAACAGGAAGCAATAAATTTTTAACAGGTTTAATCGCATGCATTGTAATATTACAAATAAAATAGCATTCACGGATTGTCAATCAACTTATCTATTATGGCTAAACTAGAACGAATCATACCTGCCCGTAAAAGTGTTTTTCTGGATGGTCCCAAGCCCAGGATCAATGAGTTTTTCTTTGGCTGGGATGTGTTCATGCAATTCATCAAAGGTTTCCGAACCTTACACTTCCTGGATCCTTGTATTACCGTTTTCGGGTCGGCTCGATTCAAAGAAGAGGATTATTATTATCAGAAGGCCCGTGAATTTGGCAAGCAGATTGCCAGTCTTGGGTTTACAACCATGACCGGTGGGGGGCCGGGTATTATGGAAGCAGCCAATCGGGGTGCATATGAAAACAATGGAACATCTGTAGGATGCAACATTCAATTACCTTTTGAACAACACCCTAATCCGTACATGCACAAATGGATCACTTTCAATTATTTTTTTGTTAGAAAAGTGATGCTTGTAAAGTATTCTTATGGTTTCATCATCATGCCGGGTGGGTTTGGTACCATGGATGAGTTGTTTGAAACATTGACTTTGATTCAAACTAAGGTGATCAATAACTTTCCGATGGTATTATTTGGCACTGAATATTATAGGCCAATGCTGGAGGCAATAGATGCCATGATTGAAAGAGGTACCATTAGTGTGGAGGATAAAAAATTGTTTCTTCTGACTGATGATGTAGATGAGGCCATGCAATTCATCCAATCTTATATACACGACAATTATCAGGTGAAGCCAAGAAAACGTTTGTGGTGGTTATTTGAGAAGAGATAATCTACTGACGGCTAACCTTATTCCCTGCGGGGAATGTGTACCCCATACTTAAGATTAGTTCATAGGTGCCGAATGCCTGACTGGCAGTACCCTGATAAACTTTTAGTCCGGAATATCGGGCATAATCGACTTTGTTGGTCATTTCAATGAATACATGTTGTAGGAAGGTTGCTTTCAGCCCCGTTTCAACTCCCATGTTCCAGCCGCCTAGTTGAAACCCATCATCGTTTTTATTGCCGAAGAAGCTATTTCCCACATGTGGAATTACCGGACCAATTCCTCCTTTGGCAACAGCATCCAGTATAAAATTTTTATTCTTTGCTTCATGTAGCCGCCATCTTTTCACCAGATTAAAAAGTAAGAAGTTGGCTCCGTTGTTGAGGAAATAATAAAAGCCATTCGATGAGTTAAAATTTATTGTGCTGTCTATCGTTCTGTTACCTAGTTTTCAGGTAATACGAATGGTTTGTCCATCCTCTATGATGTGTTTCGTGTGATCGAAATTGATTTCAAATGCAAGCCCCTTTTTCTTGTTAAAAAAATATCCCAGTCTGTAGCTGTATTGTGGAATACTTAAGGGAATATTGAAAATACCCTTATCCCAACCCGGGTTGTCGTGAGATTTTACCTGATGTAAAGTATATTGATTGTCTAGTGATGGTTGGTTAATTTTTACATCAGATCTTGAATACCATTCTTTGTTATAACCCCAGGAAAAATAAAATTCTCCTTTTCTTTCCCTGTCTTTTTTTTGTGCTGAAGTCAGGGAAGGAATCAGGCAAGAGAACAATAAGATTTTTTTAAATGAAGTCGGTAATTGTATCATTATTCTAAGTTAGGGCGCAACCATCTTTCCATAACTTCTACCGACATATTTTTTCTGGATGCATATTTCTCTAATTGGTCGCGCTGAATTTTACCGATACCAAAATATTGGCTTTGTGGATGAGCTATGTACCAACCGCAAACTGATGATGCGGGGAACATTGCAAGATTTTCGGTGAGTTGAATGCCCGTTGTTTCGGTAGCACGCAGCAGTGAAAATAAATGGTATTTTTCTGTATGATCCGGACAAGCGGGATAACCGGGTGCCGGGCGTATTCCCGAGTATTTTTCCTGAATAAGATCTTCGTTGCTGAGTTGTTCATTGGGTTGATAACCCCACCAGGTTGTTCTGGTTTGGTGATGGAGGGCTTCAGCGAATGCTTCTGCTAAGCGGTCAGCTAGTGCTTGTAGCATGATTTTGCTGTAGTCATCATGTGCAGCTTCCATTTTTTTAATGTATGGCTCTATGCCATGGATGGTTACAGCAAAAGCTCCTATATAATCGATGTATCCGCTTGTTGCAGGAGCAATAAAATCTGCCAATGATAAGTTGGGCTGTCCCGGTGCCTTTTTGATTTGTTGGCGTAAGAAAGAAAGACGGAATGTTTCGTTGTTGTCTGTAACATCCACATCATCCCCATCACTATTGGCTTTCCAAAATCCAACCACTCCTTTAGCGGTTAGCCACTGTTCAGTAATCATTTTATCCAGCATTTGATTGGCATCTTTATACAGTTTGCCTGCTTCTTCTCCTACAACAGCATCAGATAGAATTTCGGGGAAGGCGCCATGAAGTTCCCATGCAATAAAAAATGGTTTCCAGTCTATGTATGGCCTGAGGTCAGCCAGGGGAAAAGATTCTATGATTTTAGTGCCTGTAAAAGCAGGTTGAACCGGATGGTATTCCTTCCAATCAATATTTGCTTTATTTTTCAGCGCATCGGTATAGCTAAGGTATTCCTTTACAGTTTTTTTAGTGTCGAAGGAGTGTTTCAGTTCGTTGTATTCTTTTTCTATTCCTCCCAAAAACTGGCCCTGTTGTTCTTTGCTCAGTAGGCTGCCGGCAACAGTTACACTGCGGGATGCATCCAGAACGTGCACAACTTTTCCCTGGTATTCGGGGGCAATTTTAACAGCAGTATGCATGCGGGAAGTGGTTGCTCCACCTATTAGCAGAGGCTGTGTCATGTCCCTTCTTTTCATTTCTTTGGCAATGTGAACCATTTCATCCAGTGAGGGGGTAATCAGACCGCTTAAACCAATGATGTCAACTTTTTCCCGTTGAGCAGTTTCTAAGATTTTTTCTGCGGGCACCATAACACCCATGTCAATGATATCATATCCATTGCAGCCAAGTACTACTCCCACAATATTTTTTCCGATGTCGTGTACATCTCCTTTAACAGTGGCCAATAATATTTTTGCAGATGCACCTGTTTCTCCTGCTGAAGCATCGCCTTCTTTCTGCAAAAGCTTTTTTTGTTCCTTTTCAGCTTCTATATAAGGGGTAAGAACGGCTACGCTTTTTTTCATTACACGGGCGCTCTTAACGACCTGGGGCAGAAACATTTTTCCGGCACCAAAGAGGTCTCCTACAATGCCCATTCCATCCATCAACGGACCTTCAATTACTTCTAGTGGAGTAGGATATGCCTGTCTGGCTTCTTCAGTATCTGTTTCAATGTAATCTGTAATCCCGTTGATCAAGGCATGTGCGAGTCGCTTATTGATCGGTTCATTTCTCCAGGCCTCATCCTTTACCTGAACCTTTCCTTGCGTTTTAACAGTTTCAGCATATCGGATCAATGCATCTGTAGCCTCATTGTTATTATTGTTGCGGTTCAAAATAACATCTTCACAGAGGGTCTTCAATTCCGGCGCAATTTCATCGTAAACTGCCAGTTGGCCTGCATTAACTATACCCATATCCATGCCCGCATGTATGGAATGGTACAAAAAAACTGCATGAATGGCTTCTCTTACAGGTTCATTTCCCCTGAAGGAGAAAGACACATTAGATACACCCCCACTCACTTTGGCAAGGGGAAGTGTTTGTTTGATGATTCGGGTTGCTTCAATGAAGTCCACAGCATAGTTGTTGTGTTCTTCGATTCCGGTGGCAATCGCAAAAATATTGGGATCAAAGATGATATCTTGCGATGGAAATCCTGCTTTCTGTGTCAGTATATGGTAAGCGCGAGTGCAGATATCTACTTTGCGTTGCAGGGTATCTGCCTGGCCCAGTTCATCAAACGCCATTACTACTACTGCAGCTCCGAAATCGCGACAGATGTGTGCCTGATCAAGAAATTTTTCCTCCCCTTCTTTCAGTGATATCGAATTCACAATGCATTTTCCCTGGATACATTGAAGTCCGGCTTGAATGATTTCAAATTTAGAGCTGTCAATCATGATCGGGATGCGAGCGATATCCGGTTCGCTTTGCAGCAGGTTGATATACTGGGTCATAGCTGCAACTCCATCCAGCATGGCATCATCCATGTTTACATCCAGTATTTGTGCTCCACTTTCTACTTGTTGGCGCGCTACCGAGAGCGCTTCCTCCAATTGATTTTCCCTTATTAGTCTTGCGAATTTTTTTGACCCTGTCACATTGGTTCTTTCACCTATGTTGACAAAATTGGTTTCCGGTCTGATCACCAGTGGTTCCAGTCCGGATAACCGCAAGTAGGGATGAATTTGAATTGTATTCATGGTTGATTCAATCAGGCGGAAAGGACTTCAGGAAGGTTACGGGGTTTTAATTTTTTTACTGCCTCTGCAATGTGTCGGATGTGATCTGGTGTGGTACCACAGCAGCCGCCCACGATGTTGACAAATCCTTCTTTTGCCCAATCTTCAATGAAGTGAGCTGTTTCATGAGGTTGCTCATCATATTCGCCCATTGCATTGGGTAATCCGGCGTTGGGGTAGGCAGAAGTGAAGCAAGTAGCTATTTGAGATAGTTCCTCTATATGGGGTCTCATCTCTGCGGCACCCAGGGCACAGTTTAATCCAATGCTCAGTGGTCTCGCATGCATAACAGAAATATAAAAGGCTTCTAAGGTTTGTCCGCTAAGTGTTCTGCCTGAAGCATCTGTGATGGTGCCGCTGATCATGATAGGCAGGGGTGGGGTGCCTTTTTTTCTGAAATAACGGCTGGCAGCTGCAATGGCTGCTTTTGCATTCAGTGTATCGAAAATGGTTTCAATCAGTAACAAGTCAACTCCTCCATCTACAAGACCACTGATCTGCTCTTCGTAAGCTGTTACAACTTCTTCAAAAGTTACTGCCCTGAAGCCGGGATTATTTACGTCGGGGGACAGGCTAAGTGTTTTATTCAATGGTCCGATTGCTCCTGCAACAAATTTAGGACCTGCATCGGGATGATTCTTGACAAAGCCAGTAACGGCTTCCCGGGCACAGTGAGCAGCAGCAACGTTAAGTTCGTATGCCAGACTTTGCATTTCATAGTCTGCCATGGCTATGCGGGTGCTACTGAAGGTGTTGGTCTCTATGATGTCTGCACCCGCCTCGAGGTATTTCAAGTGAATTCCTTCAATAATTTTCGGTTGGGTAATGCACAGGAGGTCATTATTCCCTTTCACATCTGTGTGCCAGTTGCTAAAGCGTTTACCTCGGTAGTCTTCTTCGGTTAGGCGATGGCGCTGAATCATAGTACCCATAGCGCCATCTATAACGAGTATCTTTTGTTGAAGCAGTTCTCTGATATCCATGGTTGTAGAAAGGGTCTTTCATTCATCAATTAAAACCATTACTAACAACGCTGAGAATTGCAAAAGGGAAGCTAACTTTCCCCAACGTTTATTAGTTCGATAATTCCCCCAATGGGAAGTAGCGACAGGCTGAACAATAAACAAATCCACCTGAATTTGGCTGCAAAGATACAATTTGGCAGCCGATTTTCAAAAATACCCGGTTATTGGTATTGGCAGTTAACAGTGATGGTTACTTTCTCAGTTACATCTTCTGCCTTGATACCAAAATCTTTGACTGTGATAGGAAAACTGGCGTTTGCCAGGGGTTTTCCATTTTTTATGGTTACACTTCCTTTTGTACTGACTTTTTTCGTTACGCCATGGAGGGTCAGGTCGCCTGTTACCTCTACCGGGTAATTGCCATCCATGTTAAAGTTAACCGTTTTAATATTGGCAATGGTTCCCTTGAAATCGCCTCGCGGGTATTGATTGCTGTGCAGGTATTCGGTATTGAAATGATCCTGCATTTCCGCCATTTTGAATCGAAAGCTTTTAATAAGCAGACTAAAGCTGAGGGAGCCGTTATCCGACAGGCGGCTACTCACTTCATTGTTGATGGCTTTTACATCCAGATCGGTTGGAGATTGAAATATGATTTGTCCGTTTCTTGTGCCAAATGTTTTTTGGGCTTTCATGGGATTGAAACAAAAAAGAGCAAATGCTGTCAGGCATATGGTTAACGAGTATTTCATGGCAGGAATTTATTTTACTAGAACACCTTCATTGATAACGACGCTGGCATCGGGAATATATCCTGTACAGATCCCTTTGAAAACAATCGAGTCACCCGGTTGTAGATTGCCCGGGTCGGTTTTGAATGTGCAATTAATGGTAAAAAACGGATCATCTGTTGAGAAATTCACTACTTTTTGGCCCTCTTGATTGGTACTGACATCTGCAACTGTTCCCGAGAGTTCAATGGCTTTATCGAGGTAAAATCCGTTAGCAACAGCTTCATCTTTTCTGAAGGCTTCATATAATTGTTGAGCACTTAGTTGGATACCTTTTTCTTTGGAAACGTCACGGTGTGGTTTGTTGAAGATCCAGTATAAGAGTGCCAGTCCGGCTATCAAACCCACGCCCCCAGCCATCAATAAAAATTTCAACCATTTTTTCATGAAAGTACTTGTTTCTTTGAGGCTGCAAATTATTCAATTGTCGGCTAAAAAGTAGGCAGAAAATGTTAAACCAGGAAAAGAGCGGTTGAAGCAAAATGGATTTATCAGGTTATTTCATATATTGTTGAACCGGAAGCCGATGAGCAATGCTACGAGCCAGGGTCATTTCGTCAGCAAATTCCAGTTCACCTCCAAAAGAAATTCCCCGTGCAATGGTGGTAATTTTACAAGGCAGGTGAGCGATTTTTTTCTGGATATAATAGATAGTTGTATCACCCTGTATATTGGGATTGAGCGCGAAGATTAATTCTTCTACTTTTTCTTCTTCGATGCGGCTAAGGAGCCCGGTAATGTTGAGTTGTTCCGGTCCGACCCCATCCAATGGGGAAATGATACCTCCCAGCACATGGTAAGTACCATTCATTTGAGAGGTATTTTCAATGCTGATGACATCGCGGATGCTTTCGACGACACAGATTAACCTTTGGTTACGACTTTGTTGCGAGCAAATGGAACAGAGTTCGCCGTCACTGATGTTGTGACAACGGCTGCAAAACTTTATTTCGCGGCGAAGTTTGGCAATGGAGTCTGAAAAATGAGTTACCGCCGGCTCCTCTTGTTTAAGGAGATGCAATACCAGACGCAAAGCAGTTTTTCTTCCGATACCCGGAAGTTGCGCGAAAGCAGCTACTGCATTTTCCAGTAATTGAGATGGAAGCGACATCTTATAATTTCTTTCCGGTCACGGTTCAGGTAAAAATACAACTATATTTTCTGCTAATTAAAGTTGTATATCCATTTCATTGTCCCAACCGGCTCGAACTGAAAGTTCTTTCGGAATCAGCCAAACAATTTCAGGTAATTTTTTATTACCGGGGTATTGGCCAGGATCCCATTTGCCATTGCCATTGGTGTCGTATAAAAGCCGGAGTTCAAAGTTGCCTGGATAGAAAAGATTTTTTTTCCATTCCAGTGTTGTAATGGGGAAGGCGTCAATGAATTTATCTCCTTCGAAGATTTGAAGAACAGGTCGTTTACTTAGGTTCAGGTTGATGAATTTTATGCGGATGCTGCCATAGTCTTCCTGTTTTTTCGTTCCAATTTTAATGGTATCTGCCCTTACAAGGGTTCCTCCCATAGAATCTGTGATGGCATCTTTTTTCAACAACAAAAGAAATGTTTGTTTTTCTCTGAAGGGATATTGAAGGGTTATTGTTTTTTGGGAACTATCTATCAAGAAAGATGATCCGGATATGGGGCGGAAGAATGTATCACAGAGTACGATGGCACCTGTATCAATTTGTTGGATCCTTCGCTGTAATTTAATTTGAAAGGGTTTCAGTAAGTCTTGTTTTCCGTTATCCAGACTGGTGGTGTAGCGCAGGCGTTTGTCGTCTTTATTAATTACAGCTTTAATAGCGGGCTGCGCACCGGAGGAAGAGGTAGGCTTTGGTTCCAGTGCACGATAGGCGTATAAGGTATCGGGCTTTCCCTTTCCTGGAATAATTTTTCGGGGAAGGAAGGCAAATAGTTGTGTACTGTCGTCGTATTTTTTGTTAAAAGCACTATTAACTACAAAAACCTGAAAGCTGTCATTGGGAAGAAAATTGAAATTAAACTCTCCCTTTCCGTTTAGTTTGGTTGAATAAGGTGGCTTGAGTTTGAAAACGGCCGTATCAGATAAATTTTTGTGTAGGATAACCCACAAGGTAGAGTCGATTTTGCCATTTTCTGCTTGTATAACTTTTCCTCTGTAGCTGAGTGTATCAAGGCTTGCTCCGGTAGAAAAAGTATAAGTGAAATTACGTGCGATATTGCTTTCATTCACGTCACGGATGGCTTCGCCAAATTGTAAGGAGTAAGTAGTATTGCTGCGCAGGCTGTCTTTTATTTTGATGGTTACGTTCCTCAGTTTATAATCTACCTGAGGTTGGTTGATCATTTCGGGATTTACAATCAGGTGTTTAAAAATATCACTCACAGTTACAAATTCATTGAAGGTTAGGGTGATGTTTTTTGGCTGTACGTTCAGGGCAGAATCTTTTGGTGAGGCAATAACTAAAACAGGCGGGAGAGAATCCCTGGGTCCACCGGCGGGTGGGATTACGTTGGCACAGGCGCCCATCATCAACCAGGCTCCTAATAAGGGGAGCATAAGCAAAAGCAAGCAGAGCGAGGAGGCGGGCCCAATTTTTTTCATGAATTGCAAAGGTAGCAGGAAATCAGTTCAAAGGGTAATGTGCGATAAGAAGTGATCGGTAACTTTTCTATGGGTTAACGTATTCTTCCGATTTGGCTTCGAACATATCCCTTTTGCAGGTGTTATATGAATACATTTATCTATTATATGTCAGCAACCTATTCTATTAAGACAGTTATTCGTATTCCTGTAAGTATGGACAAAGCATGGGATTTTTTCAGCCTGCCTGATAACCTGCAATTAATAACGCCCGAACACCTCGGATTTAAAATTATTTCCGAACACCATGGACAACAGATGTATGCCGGACAAATCATAGAGTACAAAGTGAAGCCTTTGTTAGGAATCCCGCTCTATTGGATGACAGAAATCACGCAGGCTGTGGAAAGGAAATATTTCATTGACGAGCAGCGGGTAGGACCTTACAGTATGTGGCATCACCAACATCATTTTCAAGAAATAGATGGAGGTGTTGAAATGACAGACATCGTTCACTACCGATTGCCCTTAGGATTTTTAGGCGACCTGGCACACCTTATTTTTGTTAAACGCCAGCTTCAACATATTTTTTCTTACAGAACACAGCGGGTTGAATCCATTTTTGGAAAATGGACAGAGATATCTCGGTAGGCAGAAGTTATTTCAATTCGACTAACGGACTGACATTGTTTCCTCTGTCAATGGTAACCACGAAAGATCTGTTGCCGATTGTTTCAGGGTATTCGTTGAGTCGGATGTTGATTCTATTCTGATGGGGGAATACTTTTATCAATTGAGCATCTATGAAGCGGGCTTCTTTTCCTGCCGGAACAACCAGAATGCCCATACCTTTTATTTTTTCCTGTCCACCATATGCAATATCAAAGCTGCCGCTTTCTTTTTTGATGATTTTAGGTGATTCCGGACTGCTATCATCTATCCAAGGTATTGCTGGTACCAATGCCGGGTATCTATAATAGTTGTTCTGGAGACTATCACACCAACCATTTGGATTGTTTTCGAAAGACTTGCTGCTGAAATAAACACTTCCTTGAGTCGCACGGAAGCTTCTGAGCTCTTTTATTTGAGCTGGAAGTTCATTGGGATTTTTCCAGCCTGTATTACTTCCTGCCCTATAAAAACCATGTCCAACAAATAAGTGACGGCCATAGCTGTTATCATTCCACCATTTCAATAAGACAGAATAATCGGCTAATGCATGACCTCGTTCCCAATAAAGTTGTGGAACAACGTAATCAATCCAGCCTTTTTGCAGCCAAAGTAGTATGTCTGCATATAAGTCATCATAATTGGTTTGACCAGCTTTGGTATTGCTACCCATGGGGTCCTGGCTGCTATTGCGCCATACGCCGAAAGGACTGATGCCGAATTTTACCTGAGGGTTTACTTCCCGGATTGCCTGGTGAAGGTTCAGGATGATGCTATCGCAATTGCTGCGGCGCCAATCATCTTTTTTCATACCCTTCCCCCACTCCTGAAAAGTTTTTTCATCGGGAAATTCTTTGTTGGGGATGCGATAAGGATAAAAGTAGTCGTCCATGTGGATGGCATCGAGGTCGTATCTCTTCACAAGATCTTTCACTACTGCCACTGTAAAATTTCGAACTTCCGGTAGTCCGGGGTTAAAATACTTTTTATCCCCGTACACCAGGAACCAATCCGGATGCAGGCGTGTAGGATGGTTGGGTGCGACGGAAGAGCGGGTGATGTTGAATACAGCCCGATAGGGATTCAGCCAGGCATGGAACTCCATGCCTCGTTGATGTGTTTCCCTGATCATGAATTCAAGGGGATCGTAATAAGGTTCAGGAGCCATTCCTTGTTGTCCTGTCAGGTATTCGCTCCAGGGTTCCAGGGCAGAGGGGTAGAAGGCATCTCCGGAGGGTCGAACTTGCATGACGATAGCATTCATACCGTTTTTCTGGTGCATATCGAGTAGTCGGATAAATGAGGCCCTTTGCTCATCAGGAGACATCTGTTTGCTTCTTGGCCAGTCAATGTTTTCTACTGTTGCTATCCATACACCCCTGAATTCATAGTTGGGTGATTTTGTTTGGGCTGGTGAAAAAAGTATGGAATGGATCATCAGTAATCCCAGAAGGGAGCGGCCAATAAAAATCTTTCTCTGAATCATATTAGTTATGTCGTGTAATAAAATATTAGTTTTCCCAAACCCGCAGTCCTTCACTGCAGTTGGCACAAATATCAATGTTCTTTCGTCCATTCATCAATTGTTGCCTGAACTGGCGATAGACATCACTTTGCCATACTTCGCGAAAGGGTTTCTCCTTCAGATCACCAAGCCGGTGAAGGGCATCTTTGTCGAAGCAACAGGGTACTACCAGTCCATCCCAGGTAATAACGTTGGCATGCCATAGTTTCCAGCATTTGTTTTGTAAGCCATTTTTTACTTGGGTTACCCCTCGACCATCTTTTTTATACCTACTGTATTTATTATTGAGAGGGATCAGCCGATTGGGGTCATTTTCATAATCATAAACCTGTGCTGTTTTAAAGCGAACCTGGTCAACACCGATTTCGGCTCCCAGTTGACGAACCTCATCCAATTGGTGTTCGTTGGGCCTGACCACGAGAAACTGAAAGAAAACAAAGGGTTTTTTACTGTTCAGTTTTTTTTTCCAGTGAACGATATGACGAGCTCCTTCCAGTACTTTATTGAGTTGTCCGCCAACCCTGTATTGTTCATATACTTCCTGGGTAGTGCCGTCGATTGAAATGATGAGCCGGTCAAGACCACTTTCAACTGTCTCTTTTGCTTTTTCATCCGTAAGGTAGTGGGCGTTGGTTGAAGTAGCTGTATAAATTCCTTTTTCATTGGCATAGCGAACCATTGCCAGGAATTCCGGATTCAAATAGGGTTCCCCCTGAAAATAAAAAGTCAGATAAAACAGGTCCCGGTGTATGTCATCTATTGTTTGTCTGAAAAAGTCTTGTTGGAGCATCCCGGTTGGTCGGGAAAAAGCCCGGAGTCCGCTGGGACATTCCGGACAACGGAGGTTGCAGGAAGTAGTAGGTTCAAAGGAAACCGCGATGGGCAGTCCCCATTGAACAGGTCTTCCGCTGATTTGGGAAAAGAGATAAGACGCATACACCTTCGCTGCATTCCATCCTCTTCTGAGTGTAAACTTTGATAACCAGTTAAGACTATCATTCCAATTAAAATATGCCATTGGCGTAAAATTACTACTATCAACTGAGAAGAAAACTGCATAAAAATTTTTAATATTACATTTGTTAACCCCCCCGGTATTTTTTTACAAAATGTCTAATTTAGGGGTATGAATACTGCCATGGATCCATCTACCTGTCAGAGTTGTAATCAGCGCTTTAATTCTGTCTTTTGTAAGGCCCACGAGGATCATATTAACTAGATCAACGAGCAGAAATCGTGCAGTGTATTTAAAAAAAGGTGAAGTACTTTTTAGCGAGGGAGGCAGATCGCAGGGGGTGTTTTGTGTTAGTGAGGGGAAAATTAAAATGTCTCATATGGGAGATGATGGGAAGGACCAGATCATCAGACTGGTAAAGGCAGGTGATATTTTTGGGTACGTTTTCGTTTTCGTATCAAAGGATTTATCGGGGTATTTACCCTCATAGTTGGGATACTGCTGATAATCAGGGGCTTGAATTTGAATATCCCTTACCTCAGTCCCTACCTTCAAACGGGAACTTCAGGAACAGCCATCGGATGCGGTTCCTGATTTAACAAATAATTGCTGCTGATTTTGACGCATTAGCATTTAAATTGTTGTAACTTACAATGAGTCTTTTTTCGTTTCTGTTGCAAATCTCACGCAACCGACGAATGAAAGCTTAAGAACGTTTTTCTCATAAGCAGTTAGTTTTGGTTGAGGTCCCGATTTCTATCGGGACCAATTTTTTTTACAGAAGAAAAAATTTTTTCGACAACCAATATCCGATAGCACAACCTATACCGTCAGCTATCACGTCCTTGATTTCAAATGCCCTGCCCAAATTCATTTCGCGTTGAATAAATTCAACAGCTATTCCATAAAAAATACCAGTCAGTGCAATCAACAGAAACCATTGCTGTCGCCGGGTATTTGATACCGGACTCTTATGGAATGGCCAGCAAAAGAGAAAACACCAACTGGAAAACAATGCCAGGTGTACCAACTTATCAGCATGAATCTTCGCTAACCAGGGGAAGGCGGGGACAGAAGAGCCCGGCATGGTAAATAGCCAGAGCGTAAAACCCCACCAGATAATTGCGGGAATAAAATGTTGTAATTGGATGGGACGGGAATTATTCATCGCAAGATGAATTATCCTACCATCGCAGCATAGGCCTCACTGCTCATCAGTTGTTCAACTGATGCCGGATCTGCAATCGTCATTTTGATCATCCATCCATCACCATAAGGGTCAGAGTTCACCAACTCAGGTTGCTTTTCCAACAAGGGATTCACTGATACAATCGTACCGGCTACAGGAAGAAAAAGATCACTCACCGTTTTTACCGCTTCCACTGTTCCAAAAACCTCATCTGCTCCAAGGGATTTGCCCACGGTTGGGATGTCAACATAAACAATGTCTCCCAATTGATGCTGTGCAAAATCGGTGATGCCAATAATAGCTTCCGATCCTTCCAGACGGATCCATTCGTGTTCTTTGGTGTAGCGGAGTTCGGCGGGATAATTCATGGTAGTAAATTAATTGTCTGCAAATATTGTAAAAAAATCATTCGGTTGGCATTGAAATTCAAGACACCTGTTCAAAGTACAGTAAAATATGGTCCCTGATAAAGTTTTCTTGTTCGGGCAGAGAAAGTGCCGGTAATTCCTTCAATTGGGTAAAATGAGGCCATCCCTCCTCATCTTTTCCATCCTCCCTATAATAGCCACTACTTTTCAGTACGCGACACATGGCCACATGCATCAGGTCCTGCTTTTGCTCTTTGCTGATCGACTCCCGGATGAATCCCGTTTCCTGAATGCCAATCAGAAAAAGAATGGTTTCCAGGTCGGGCTTTTTCCCAAACCGTTCTGTTAGATCTGCCTCCAGCTTCCACCAGCGCTGCTGTAAATCATCTCCGGTAAATCTCATAGCAATGCAAAGGTAATGAAGGTTATCGGCCCTTCTTCCCTCTGCAAAAGTTATATTTGCGCAAAATGCCTTTTTATGTTACAGGTGAGTGTACTGCGAAATGACCCGAACAACGCCAAGGCGCGGCTCCTGCTCAAAGGATTTCAGGAGACTGAATGGGTAGATACCATTCTGGAACTAGATGACCGACGCAAGAAAGCGCAACTCGATTTTGATCAAAACCAAGCCCGCCTGAATCAGTCTTCGAAGCAGATCGGGATGCTCATGGGGTCAGGAAAAAAAGAGGAAGCCGAGCAGATGAAGAATGAAGTTGCTGCACTGAAGGCAACCCTCGACCCATTGAAAGAACAATTGCAGCAACTGGAGAAACAGTTGCATGATGCACTGGTCATTTTGCCCAATCTCCCCGCTCAACAGGTACCCGCAGGTAAATCATCCGAAGACAATGAAGTGGTTCGTATCGGGGGTAAGGAACCTGCTTTGCCTACTGATGCGAAGCCACATTGGGATCTCATTCAAAACTATCGACTGGTTGACTTTGAAACGGGTGCAAAAATCACCGGTCGAGGATTTCCCTTGTATATCGGAAAGGGAGCAAAATTACAAAGGAGTCTGGTGCAATATTTTCTCGATTTTAATACGGCAGCCGGTTATATGGAATATCTCCCCCCCTTCATGGTCAACGAGAGTTCCGCTTTTGCCACCGGCAATTTACCCGACAAAGAAGGTCAGATGTATTTTATGGAAGCAGATCAGTTTTATCTGATTCCCACTGCAGAAGTTCCGGTTACCAATGTTTATAGGGATACCATCGTTAAGGAAGAAGAACTTCCCATTCGCATGACTGCCTATTCTCCTTGCTTCAGAAGAGAGGCTGGAAGTTTTGGAAAAGATGTACGCGGATTGAACAGGGTTCATCAGTTTGAAAAGGTGGAAATAATTCAAATCGTTCAGCCCGAGAAGAGCTATGCTGTGTTGGATCAAATGGTTGAACATGTAGAGAAATTGATTCAATCACTGGAATTGCCGTATCGTATTTTACGGCTGTGCGGTGGAGATATGGGATTTGCCAGTGCACTTACCTATGATTTTGAAGTATTCAGTGCTGCCCAGCAACGTTGGCTGGAAGTGAGCAGTGTGAGTAATTTTGAAAACTTTCAAACCAACCGGATGAAATGTCGGTACAAAGATGCGCAGGGTAAAATGCAGCTTACACACTCTCTGAATGGAAGTGCTCTGGCGTTACCCAGGATATTGGCTTGCTTGCTTGAAAATAATCAGTCAGCTGATGGAATCAGCATTCCTGCTGTTTTGCAACCCTATTTTGGCAGTGACAGAATCAGCGTACCCTAAAAACAAAAACTATGCTACTGAAATGGTTGAAAAGAATAGGCTTTCTATTGCTTTTTCTGTTCGCATTGCTCAATGTGATGGTGGCGAGTCATGCTTATTACCTGACTCATTTTTTTGCTGATGCGCCTCGTCCTCCCCAAATGAATGAGCTGAGTTGGTCAGCCAAAACCAAGGCCATGTTGTTAGGAATGCCTCTTCCTAAAAGTAAGGTGGTAGATAGTTTTCAGGTGCCTCATCGTACTGTTTTCATCAACACAGATGACGGACTTGTTTTGGAAAGCTGGATAGCCCCTTCTTTATTGCCGGTTTCAAAAGGAACCATTGTTATGTTCCATGGTCATGGTGGCAGCAAAAGTGGCATCATCCGCGAGGCGACTGCTTTTCATGCGATGGGTTGGCAGGTGGTATTGACTGATTTCAGGGCACATGGCAATAGTAGTGGTGAAGCCTGTACCATTGGTGCCAACGAATCACTCGATGTGAAAGCGGTTTATGACTATGCCCGCAAGGAATTGAAGGAGAAGAACCTAGTCATTTGGGGCATTTCTCTGGGGGCATCTACCACCTTACATGCAATGGCCAATTATCCAATACGGCCGGAACGGTTGATGTTAGAAATGCCTTTTGCTTCCCTGCATGATGCTGTGAAGGGTAGGGTTCGCATGATGCAATTACCCGTTGAGCCCATATCAACCTTACTTACATTTTGGGGCGGCATTCAACATGGTTTCTGGGCCTTTGGATTTCAACCCGCGCAGGATGCAAGTGCTGTGAGTTGTCCGGTGCTTCTGCAATGGGGCTTCAATGATAAGCGTGTAACGGAAAATGAAACCGACACCCTCTTTGCCCAATTGGGCACCAATCAAAGGACAATGATGAAATATTATCAAAGCGGTCATGAAAGTCTGCTGAAAAAGGAGCCGGAAAAATGGGGTGCGGTCATGACTGAGTTTCTACGTTGATTTCGCAAAAAAAAACACCCCCTGGAAAGGGGGCGTACACTACAAGAGAAAAAATTACCAACTGTTCAGTCTTATTCCAATTGCATAAGGGTACTGTTCCATGCGGGTGTATTCTTTTTGTAATCGGTTGAGGCTATAAGAGCCATACAAACGAACTTTTCCCAATCCAATTTCTCCAATGGCTGCAAGTCTCCAGGGCTGCATGGCCAGATCACCCTTGTATTTCTGTTTGCCCCGCTCATCGCTGATCTGTTTGTTTCTGCTGGCAACCAGATAACCGGCACTAACACCCGCACTTAAGATGAAGCCACGATTGGAGTTTGGACGAGTATTGATATTGATCATTAATGGAATCGTAATGTATTGTGCAAACAATTTATTTTTTGAGAATCCACCAATGGTATCATTGAAAGCCATGGGCTGTGGTGATGTTCGAAAACTAATGCGGCTGTCGTACCTGAAATTGTACATCTCCCAGCCAATGCCATATTTAAAGTTGAGTACATGCTTACTGATGTTGAGTCGCTGCATGAAGATCCAGAGATTGACATTGCTTGATCTGCCAGTATTGAGCGTAGTGTTTGCCTCGCTAATTCCGGGATCTCCCGGACGCATTATTGTTAAATAACTTCCGGTTCTTGCCTGAGGATAATTCGTCAGGTCACGGTAATTGGCAAACCCAAGGTCTAAATCAAACCAGTAAGTAGTAATATTTTTATTCTTTTTCTTGGACGTTCTCTTGTATGAAATGACTGTATTTCCCCATCGATCAACTTCTTTCAAAACTTTTTCCTGAGGCGTATTAATTGATGGTTCGCGGATAATAATAAAACCCCCTACTTTCAAAGTATCTTTTACAAAATAGATGCTGTCTTTGTTGTTTTGAGCGAATACCAGCTGGCTCAAACTGAGCAGACCGGCGAGAAGAATTTCTCTGTTCATATTAATTTCAAGTTAAATTTTTATAAAGGTTGTTGTGTGGCTATGCTGCCATTATCGCTATTGTTGTTGCGTTGTGCCGGACTTTTCAGGATAGCTCCAATTTTTCTCCAGACACCTCTTGCTTTACCCTCTCTTACCTGGATAGTCCCTATGTTGATGGTGGTTCTCTCGCTTTCTGTATCCAGCTCGCGATAAATCACCTGTTGAGCCAAAGGTTTTGTTGTGCGGCCATCATCATCGGAAAATACTGCAGCAACAATTCCAATTTTTTCCTCCGGCGCATTGATTTTCTCAACAATTGGATCTTTTGTCACCGGTGGATTAGATGTTACTGTGGCAACTATTTCCTGGGGTGTAACAGGAGCTGTTGTATTGCTGGGTAGA
>JBJTTC010000051.1:0-2765 GCA_046079965.1 Sediminibacterium sp.
AACGTCACGACCTGTGTTGGAGATACAATCAGCGTACCTATCTCCGTGAATAATCTGAATAGCGTAGGTGCCATCTCCTTGGCCTTGAACTACAACGCCAATTCCATGTCGTTTATAGGCTTTGAAAACCCGAACTCCGCTATTAACAACAGCAACCTTTTGGTGAATTCTGGCGTATTTGGAGGCCAATCTCAGGTACGTCTTTCATGGTTCAACGCGAATGCCGTTAGCCTCGGCGCAGGCCCGGTAACATTGGTAAGTTATCGCTTTGTTGTCACGGGTAATTCACCATTGACCTGGGATTTGGCAACTGTAGGTAATTGCGAATATGCTGATGCCAATGCCAATGTCTTGACTGGCGTTATTTTCAACAACGGTTCCGTAACGGCGAATCCAATTCTTGTCACGAACCTCACCCAAACCATTCCTTACGGTACCACGTATTCATTCTGTGGCCAGACCTTGGCTGCATCCGGTAATTATTCCTGCACCCTGACGGCAGCCACCGGTTGCGATTCGATCGTCAATCTCAATCTAACGGTCGCCTTGCCTCCTCCAATCATCACTACCCTGGGTCAGGTCAACGGCTGTATTGGCGATACGATTTCCGTACCCGTAACCCTCCAAAACACGGTCGGTATCTCCGCCCTTTCGCTGGCTATCAATTACAATACGGCTGATTTGACTTTTGTCGGTACAGCGAATGTCCTTCCTGCCCTCAGTGCCGCCATTTTGGTCAATGCCGGAAACTTCGGAGGTCAAAATCAGGTTCGTGCCGCTTGGTTTGATTTGAATCCTTCGGTTCTCAACGGTCTCTTGTTCAACCTTCGCTTTGTCGTTACGGGTTCTTCGAATTTGGCCTTTGACCTGGCGACCGTTGGAAACTGCGAATACAACAATGTGAACGCAGATATCATCCCCAACACGCAGTTTGTTAACGGAGGTGTTACGGCGTTGCAGAATAGCTCAAGCACCGTAACCCGTAATCTTCCTTTTGGTGGTTCCTTCTCCGCTTGCGGTCAGACCTTCACCTCGGCAGGAACCTACATCCTCAATTGCACAGCAGCCAACGGTTGTGACTCCACCGTCACGCTGAACTTGGTCAGTGTTAGCGCCGAAGTAAATGTTGGCACAGCAACGGCCGCTTGTCCTGGTGATGTCGTTACCGTACCCATTACCGTGAGCAATGTCGCCAATCTTGCGGCGATTTCCATGGCCTTGAACTACAACCCTCAGGCAGTCTCCTATGTAAGCTTTAGTGGCGTACATCCATCCATTGCACCTAATTTCTTAATCAACAACGTCAACGGTCAAGTCCGTGTGGCTTGGTTCGACCTAAATCCCGTTAATTTCAGCGCAACAACAACCCTCTTCAACCTGGTCTTCAACGTGCAGAATCCTTCTGCTCTCGCTTGGAACCTCGCCACGCCTGGTGATTGCGAATTGGGTAACTTGAATGGGGATATTATTCCCACAACGTTTAACGGAGGTAATATTAACCTCAACGGTATTCGTTCCGTGGTCACCGCAGGCGGTTCTCCTGCCCTTTGTACCGGCGACCAAGTCGTCCTCACCGGTCCATCAGCCAGTGGTGTAACGTACCAGTGGAATCTTAACGGTAGCCCGATCAACGGCGCAACCAACGTGTCCTACACCGCTTCCTCCGCCGGTAGCTATACCTTGACCGTGAATAGCGGTTTGAATTGCATTTCCGTCTCCACGCCAGTGGTGGTTAGCGTACGCACACGGCCTTCAGCGTCCATTTCAGCAACCGGCCTAAGCGGTGGTAACCTTTCCATTTGCCAAGGCAGTGCCGTTACATTGAACGCCAATACCGGCTCAGGTTTTACCTACCAATGGCGGCTCAACGGTAACAACATCGCTGGTGCAACAGCAGCCTCCTATTCGGCATCAACCGCAGGGGCTTACACCGTCGTTGTGACCAATTCTACCGAAGGAAACGGTTGCTCCGCAACATCCACCGCCGTTAACCTGTCTACGCGTCCGCTTCCTGCACCAACAACTGTTAACCAAACGATACCCTACGGATCTTCCTACAGCGTCTGTGGACAATCCTACAATGCTACAGGAACCTATACCAAAGTTTGCATTGCCGCCAACGGTTGTGACTCGGTTGTTATCCTCAACCTCAATGTATCACCCGCTGTAACCATCGGTTCTGGAAACGTGTGTACCGGCGATACAGTCACTGTGCCCGTAAGCATCTTTTCAGCCAACGGATTGGGCGCCATTTCTCTGAGCATCAACTACAACCCAGCAAACCTAACCTTTGTTGGAGCATCACAAATCAACCCAGCAGTTGCTAGCTCTATCTTAATTAATGCGGCCAACTTCAACGGTCAAGACCAAGTGCGGGCCGGATGGTTTGATATCAACCCCATCAACCTTAACGGACTTCTCTTCAACCTTCGGTTTGTCGCTAACAACAGTTCTTCATTGAACTTTGACTTAGCAACACCGGGCAACTGTGAATTGGCCGATGCCAATGCCGATCCAATTCCAGGGGTTGTGTTCAATAATGGAGCCGTGACAACAAGAAATAGCCCAAGGACAACCATCAATGAGACCATTTGTGAAGGCCAAACTTTTATCTTCGGTAGTCAAACCCTGAATGCCAGCGGAACCTATACCCGCAGAGTTCTTTTATCAAATGGTTGCGACTCGGTTATTACCCTCAATTTAACCGTCAAACCTAGGTCGGTGTCTAACATCAACAGAACTATCCAGTTCGGAAGCACCTTAAC
>JBJTTC010000052.1:0-19580 GCA_046079965.1 Sediminibacterium sp.
TCTTGAATTCAGCCAATACATGTGGAAGCTTACTGTCCATTTCTTGCAGGAACTGTAATTCAAACTCCTTCACTTTCTTCACTGCTACTTCCTTCAACAGACCCTGTGAACCGAGATAGATAATGGCTACTTGCTTTTCAACGGTCATAGGAGAATATTGTGCCTGCTTCAGAATTTCCACGTTACGTGCCCCCTTATCAATTACATTCTTTGTAGCTGGGTCAAGGTCACCCCCGAATTTGGAGAAGGCCTCCAACTCACGGTACAATGCCTGATCAAGTTTCAATGTACCGGCTACTTTTTTCATGGACTTAATCTGCGCATTACCGCCCACACGGCTTACAGAGATACCTACGTTGATGGCGGGACGAATACCAGCGTTGAACAAGTTACCTTCCAGGAAGATTTGTCCGTCTGTGATGGAGATCACATTCGTGGGGATATAAGCAGATACGTCACCTGCCTGTGTTTCAATGATAGGAAGAGCAGTAAGTGAACCACCACCTTTTACCATGTGACGGATAGATGCCGGCAAGTCATTCATATTTTTAGCCACATCATCGTTGTTGATTACTTTGGCAGCACGCTCAAGTAAGCGGCTGTGCAGGTAGAATACGTCACCGGGATATGCTTCACGACCCGGAGGACGACGCAACAACAAAGAAACTTCACGATATGCAACTGCTTGTTTGGAAAGGTCATCATAGATGATCAAAGCAGGACGACCCGTATCGCGGAAGAATTCTCCGATGGCAGCACCGGCAAAAGGAGCATAGAACTGAAGTGGAGCAGGATCAGAAGCAGAAGCGCAAACGATGGTGGTATAAGCCATGGCACCGCTGTCAGATAATGTCTTCATCACACCTGCTACGGTTGATGCTTTTTGTCCGATTGCTACATAAATACAATATACCGGCTGACCTGCTTCGTAAAATTCTTTCTGGTTGATGATGGTGTCAATACAGATGGCAGTCTTACCGGTTTGACGGTCACCGATTACGAGCTCCCGCTGTCCGCGACCGATAGGGATCATCGCATCAATGGCTTTGATTCCCGTTTGGAGTGGTTCTTTAACCGGTTCACGGTAGATTACTCCGGGTGCTTTGCGTTCCAGGGGCATTTCATATAACTCACCCTGAAGAGGTCCTTTACCATCAATGGGTTCACCAAGTGTATTGATAACTCGTCCAACTACTCCTTCCCCCACTTTAATGGAGGCGATTTGTCCGGTTCTCTTTACTCGGGCACCTTCTTTGATGTCTCCACCCTCACCCATCAATACCACACCCACATTATCTTCTTCAAGGTTAAGTGCAATCGCTTTTACACCATTCTCAAATTCCACGAGCTCACCACTCAATACACCGTTGAGTCCGTAAACACGGGCAATACCATCACCCACCTGCAGTACAGTTCCTACTTCCTGCAGATCGGCACCTGCGTTGAAATTACTCAGCTGCTGGCGCAGTATCGCTGAAATTTCATCCGGTTTAATGTCTACCATGATTGATACGCTTTAGATTGTTTATTTTTTCGCTGTTAGCGGATACTTTGTACAAAAAGATTTTTATCGAATTGTCTTTTCACAGCCTTAAGATCATGAAGGATACTGGCATCCAACATCTGGCTATCTAACTCAAGTAAGAAACCACCAATGAGTTTTTCATCAACCACTGTTTCCAACTCAATTTGCTTCCATCCCTTGGCTGTCTTCACTTTTTCCTCGATCAATTGCTTCAGGGCTTCGCCCGCAGGTGAAGCGGTAGTCAATTTCACAGGATGGATGCCTTTGAGGGCCTGGTATTGCTTCACAAAAGATTGTGCCATCTCCATCAAGTCACCCTCACGACCTTTTTTTGCAAGAAGCGTGATAAAGGAAGTAGAGAGGGAACTTATTTTTCCGGCTGTTAATGTTTCCAGAATTTTTATTTTCTTATCAGACTTGATAACAGGACTTTTCAACAAATTCACCAATTCAGAACTGGAGGAACAGAGGCGTTGGAGGAATTGCATGTCTGCAAATACTACTTCCAATTGACCCTGCTCTTGTGAGAGATCAACCAGGCTCTTGGCATAACGTGCAGCTAGACGTGGGTTAGGCATATCAGGACAGTTTCAGTTCTTCGGCTAACTGGTTGATGTATTTTTCCTGCTGAGAGCGGTCACCCAACTCACGGCGCAATACTTTTTCACTTACTTCAATCACCAATGAACCCACCTGATTTTTCACTTCGGTAAGGGCTGCATTTTTTTGTTGTGTAATGGCCTGTTGGGCTTCAGCAACAATGCGATCGTACTCAGCTTTCGCCTTGTCTTTGGCTTCGCTGATCATCTTTTGTGTTTGCTCGCGGGTATCTTTGAGCAGTTGGCTGCGTTCTTCGCGGGCACGTGCCATCAGTTGCTCATTTTCGCTCTGAAGTGCTGCCATTTCACCTTTCACTCTTTCAGCAGTAGCAATGGCCTCTTCAATGTTCTGCTCACGCTCTTTCAGACCCTTGATGATGGCAGGCCATGCCATTGATTTCAGGATATAAAAAACCATCAGAAAAGCCAGTAGCGTCCAAATGAGTAGCCCCGGATCAGGAGTAAGTAAATTCATAAAGAAAGAAATATAGGTTCAATAATGAAAGTCAGGTTAACCGCATTCTCCGCCCTGTGCTTTGAATGCGGTTGTTTTTTTTCGCCGGATACGCTTATTTGAGTACCATGGCGAGGAAACCTACGATGATCCCGAAGAGGGCAGCACCTTCTACCAGCGCTGCAGCCAGGATCATGTTGGCACGGATGTCGTTCATGGCTTCCGGTTGACGGGCGATGCTTTCAACAGCACCCTTGCCGATCTGACCAATGCCCAATCCTGCGCCAATAGCAGCCAGTCCGGCACCAATGGCACCACCGGCGTTCGCAATGGCTTCCAACAAGATGTAATTCAAATTCATGATCGTTGTATTTATAGTGAAAAAAAACTTTTAGTGATGAGCCGCCTCCGCATGGTCGTTGTGGTGTTCTCCTTCGAAAGCTGCTCCAATGAATACTGCCGTTAGATTGGTAAAGATGAAGGCCTGCAGGAATGCAACCAACACCTCAATCATATAAATAAATACCGTAAACCCCACTGCTACCGGCGATGTCAGCCAGCCGGCAACTGAACTCATTTGTCCAAAAATGAAAATCAAACTAATGAGACAGATAATAATGATGTGTCCGGCCACCATGTTCGCGAACAAACGTATGATGAGGGCGAAGGGCTTGATGAATACACCCAGGAACTCCACTAATATAAGTATTGGCTTCACGAAACCCGGTACCCCGGGGGGATTAAAGATATGACCCCAGAAATGACTGTTGGTGCTGAAGAGAATAACCACAAATGAAATCAATCCAAGCACTACAGTAAAAGCAATATTTCCGGTTACGTTGGCAGTGCCGGGTATCAACCCAAAGATGTTGTTAACCAGAATAAAAAAGAATGTGGTCAACAGGTAGGGAAGATATTTTTCATATTTCTTTCCCAAATTAGGTTTGGCAACTTCATCGCGAACGAAAGTAATCACCGGCTCCAACAAATTTTGCTTCCCGCGGGGAGCGGAAGTAACACCCTTACCTGCCTTGTAAGAATTGGCGATTGACAACATCAGCCACAAGAGAATTGCCAATGCTATCAGCATCTGCACAACATTCCGGGTAAGAGACAAATCAAGCAGTTTTACGGTTTCATCTTTGGTACCTTCAGCAGTAACCGCAATGATTTTACTATCCACCAGTTGATATCCGTTAAAAATAGCATGGCCATGTTCCAGGCGGGAAGACATGAAGCTTGTCCAGCCACGCTGGGGGGAATAGAGAATAACAGGAAGGGGAATAGAAATGGGATGCACTTTTCCGGCAGCATCGCGGTAATCAGTTAAATGGAACTCATGGTTATCGAGGATGTGTCCAAAAATCACTTCAGCAGCATCAAAATCTTTTTTGGCCTCACCCTGTTCGGTTGGAGCCTCATTTCCATGGTTTTCGTTGGCTCTGAGGGTATGGGGTAAAACAGCCAAAAAAAGCCCCAAAACCGCTACCAGACAATATTTCAAGCTTTTGATCGCCATACCCGTATTAAAATTTGCGGCAAAGATAGGGGGATGTGCGGAAAAGGAGGGATGAAAAAGCAAAAAAGTGCAAAACTTATGGGTGAGAAGCCGGGGTTCCCCTTTTAAACAGATCCGGGAAACTTGAGTGCCAATAAACTTTGTTATGAGGATGAAACCATAAAAATAAAGCTAACTTATAAAGCTTTATAAACTAATTATTTACTCTTCTAACCCTGCAAGTTGCTGTTCATACAAGCGCGCATAGGCACCCCCCGCTGAGAGCAGTTGCTCATGGGTTCCTTTTTCCTGAATTCTTCCCGAAGACAAAACCACAATCTGGGTTGCTTTTTGAATGGTACTGAGCCTATGGGCTATGACAATAGAAGTTCTACCTTTTATGAGGCGTTCAATGGCCCTCTCGATCAATTGCTCACTTTCCGAGTCAACGGAAGAAGTGGCTTCGTCCAGAACCAATACAGAGGGATTGTAAAGCAGTGCCCTGATGAAAGAAATGAGTTGCCGCTGACCCCAACTCAAGGTATTTCCCCGCTCCATCACATGGTAATCGTATCCCCCCGGAAGTTGCATGATGAATTCATGCACTCCAATCAATCTGGCGGCTTCGACTACCTGATCATGGGTTATCAATGGATTGCGCAGGGTGATGTTATCTGTTACCGATCCCGAAAACAGAAAGACATCCTGCAATACCACACCAATGTTTTTCCGCAAAACAGCCGCATCATATTCGTTGATATCGACTCCATCCAGCAAAATGCTTCCACGGCTGAGTGGGTAGAGCCGGTTCAACAAACTAATGATGCTGGATTTTCCACTTCCCGTATGGCCCACCAATGCTACAGTTGAACCGGCAGGAACAGAGAAGCAGATGTCTTGCAAAACATCTCTTTCCTGATCATATCCGAAACTTACATTCCTGAATTCAATCAATCCCTTCACTTTATCCCTGCGATAGGAATTCTCAACTGCCGGGGTTTCGGTATCCGGATTTTCAAGGACACGAAATACCCTTTCTGCTGCTATACCTCCCATTTGAATCACATTGAATTTATCTGCTATAACACGTAAGGGACGGAAAATCTGGTTGAGGTAAAGAATAAATGCAACCAGCAATCCTGCATCTGCAGTTTGCCCCGATACCCAACCAACCAGCAAACCGGTACTCAAAGCTAGCACTACCTCAACAACAGGAAAAAAAACAGAGTAAGCAAAAATGGCTTCAATATTGGCTTTACGGTGGAGGGCATTGATTTGAATAAATTTTTTTATTTCTCTATCCTCGGCTGCAAAAGCTTGTACTACCTGCATTCCTGTTATATGCTCTTGTACAAAAGCATTGAGCTGTGCTACAGCATTGCGAACCTGTGTAAAGCTCTTATTGACACTTTCTTTAAAAAAATAGGTAGCGATGAGCATCAACGGAAAAGGAATCAGGCTAATCAGGGTGAGCTTCCAATTGATGATTACCATGGTGGTTAGGGTAATGATGATGGTAAGCAGGTCGGCAATGATTGGAATGAGGCCATCGGAAAAAACATCGTTGATGCTTTCAATGTCATTGATGGTTCGCGTTGTGAGTGTGCCAATGGGTGTTCTATCAAATTGCCTCAATTCCCATCGCACTACCTTTTGATAAACGGCTTGCCTCAGATCATTCACTACCCATTGTCCGAGTCGTGCGGTTGTAAATGAAAAGAGAAATCGAACACTGGTTTCAATTAAAATAAAAATGAGTTGAAAGGCAGAAATGAAAACAACGAAAGAAACAATATCAGTTAAATAAGCTGAAGGCAATAGTTGGAGAAGCGGGGTAGGCAAGGTAATCCCTTTTCCCATCGCTGCATCCAGCGTCACCTGAATCAAATAAGGTCGAATGGGGGCAGTGAATGCCATCAAAACCGCTAATGCCAAAGCAGCATACCAGGCTTTTCGATAAGGAGTTACAAAAGAAAAAAGTTTATTCCAAAGGACCCTGCTCAATGTGCCTCCGGTTGTAGCTGAACTCGTCATTCACACAAAGGTAACCAACTCGGGTGAGCTGCCATATTTCACTTCAAATGTGGCGTGTCCGCAACTCAGATCTACCGGAAGCAGGGGGCTTTTTCGTATATTTGTTATTACATGGAAACGTCACAGGAGACAGCAATTAAGGAGAGTTTACCTGTTTATAATCTGAACGCAGAACAGGAAAAAAAAGAAATTGTGCGGCACTATCGTGCCCTGATGAGGAGCCTACGTCCAAAACTTAAAAAAGGAGATCGGGAATTGGTGCGGCAGGCTTTTGAAATGGCAGCTGAGGCCCACAAAACCATGCGGAGAAAAAGTGGTGAACCCTATATTCTGCATCCGATAGCAGTAGCCATGATTTGTGTAGAGGAAATTGGGCTGGGCGTTCGCAGTACCATCTGTGCTCTTTTGCATGACACGGTCGAAGATACCCATTTGACATTGGAAGATGTAGAACAGGAATTTGGAAATGAAATCACAAAGATTGTAGATGGTCTCACGAAGATCTCTTCTGTGATGGATACCAATACCAGCCAGCAAGCTGAAAATTTTAAAAAAATTCTTCTCACTCTGACCGATGACCCAAGGGTAATTCTGATAAAGCTGGCCGATCGGCTGCACAACATGCGAACCCTTGAACACATGAAGCGGGAGAAGCAATTGAAAATAGCCTCCGAAACAGTTTGGGTCTTCGCACCTTTGGCACACCGCATGGGACTTTACAACATCAAAACAGAGTTGGAAGATTTGTCCATGAAATACATGGAGCCGGAAAATTACAAGGAAATTGCCAGGAAGCTTTCTGAAACAAAGCGTGAAAGAACCAGGTACATCAATGAATTCATCCGTCCGCTGAAAGAAAAAATCGAAGCGGCAGGATTTCAGTTTGAAATGTATGGTCGTCCAAAAAGTATTCACTCGATCTGGAATAAAATCAAAAAGAAAGGAGTAGCTTTCGAAGAGGTTTACGATCTCTTCGCCATCAGGGTCATTTTGGATTCCTCCCCGGAAAAGGAAAAAGAAGACTGCTGGAAGGTTTATTCTCTCATCACAGATGAATATACCCCTTCACCCGAAAGAATGCGTGATTGGCTAAGTAACCCGAAAAACAACGGATATGAGGCACTTCATACCACAGTTATGGGGCCCCAGGGAAAATGGGTAGAAGTACAGATAAGGAGCAAGAGAATGAATGAAATTGCCGAAAAAGGACTGGCAGCCCATTTTAAATACAAGGAAGGAACCAACCTGGAAGATCGTTTTGATAAGTGGTTCGGACAGATCAGGGAGGTACTGGGCAGCCAGGACACAGACGGAGTGGACTTCCTTCAGGATTTCAAGACCTCATTTCTTGCAGAAGAAATTTATGTCTATACCCCTAAGGGGGAAGTGAAAATGTTGCCCACCGGCAGCACGGCACTCGATTTCGCATTTTCCATCCACAGTGCCATCGGATCCAAATGTATTGGCGCCAAAGTTCACCACAAACTGGTACCCCTCAGCCACCGCTTGCGCAGTGGTGATCAAATAGAAATCATTACCAGCAATAAACAAAAGCCCACGGAGGACTGGTTGAAATTTGTAGTAACCGCCAAAGCAAAAACCAAAATCAAGGATGCCCTGCGGGAAGAAAAACGAAAAATTGCAGATGAGGGCAAATACATATTGCAGCGGAAAATGGAAAACATGGGTGCTGCATATAACAATCACAACATCGAAGAATTGGTTCAATTTTACAAGGTACCCTCTGCCCTTGACCTGCACTATAATATAGCCACCAAACTAATTGACCTCCGTGAACTGAAACAGGCCAGTTTATATGGGGATAGGATCGAACTCCCCAAACCCAAACCTATTCCCGCAGAACCGGTAGCCGAGGGTCCAACCCAAAAAAATATTTCAAAAAAGGACTCAGAGTTGATCATCTTTGGCGAAAGCGGGGATAAAATCATGTACCAGCTTGCCAAATGCTGTCACCCCATTCCCGGTGATGATGTATTTGGTTTCGTGAGCACCGGAAAGGGAATGATCATTCATCGTACCGCCTGTCCCAACGCTCCCCAGCTAATGGCCAACTATGGACATCGGGTGGTTAAGACCAAATGGGCAAAAAACAAAGAAATTTCTTTTCTTACCGGACTCCGCATCCTTGGGTTGGATGATGTGGGAGTGGTCAATAAAATCACCAACGTTATCAGCGGTGATCTTCGCATCAACATTTCCGGTCTAAGCATCGAATCGCGCGAAGGCATGTTTGAAGGCACCATCAAAGTATTTGTTCACGATAAGGAGGAGTTCGATGAACTGATGAACAGGCTCAAATCTCTCAACGGAATAGAAAAAGTAGAACGTTTCGATACCGAAACTGCGTCCTAAGCGCAGATAACACCTTCTCTGTTATTCACATATCTGTAATTATATTCCTATTGTTTGTTTTTTAAAGACAGGGTCGCTTATTTTTGTGGCTAATCAATAACCATTTTATGGTAGATGTAATATTGGGAATGCAGTGGGGGGATGAAGGCAAAGGAAAGATCGTTGACTATTTTGCGCCCCGCTATGATATCATCGCCCGCTTTCAGGGCGGCCCCAATGCCGGACATACCCTGTATGTAAATGGAAAAAAAATTGTACTTCACCAAATACCATCGGGCATTTTCCACCAAAATACCATCAACATCATAGGGAATGGGGTGGTACTCGACCCGGTTACACTGAAAAGGGAATGTGATGCCGTGGCAGCCTTCGGAATAGACGTGAAAAAAAATCTTTTTATTTCTGAGCGTACCAATATCATTGTTCCAACCCACCGTGCGCTGGACAAAGCGTCGGAAATGCAAAAGGGAGACAGTAAAATCGGTAGTACCCTGAAAGGTATTGGACCTGCTTATATGGATAAAACAGGAAGAAATGCCCTTCGGGTTGGGGATGTTCTTCAAAAAAATTTTACTACCCAATACATCCGTCTCCGACTAAAGCACCAAAAACTATTAGATAATTTCCATTTTGTAGAGGACATAGGTACCTGGGAGGAAGAATTTTTTGAAGCCCTGGAATTTTTAAAGACCTTAAATGTGGTAAATGGTGAATATTTCATTCATGAAAAAATCCGTGCCGGGAAAAAGGTACTGGCAGAAGGCGCCCAAGGTAGTATGCTAGATATAGATTTCGGCACCTTCCCATTTGTCACTTCCTCCAGTACCATTTCTGCCGGTGTCTGTACCGGACTGGGCGTATCGCCCCGTATGATAGGCGAGGTAATGGGTGTTACAAAAGCTTATTGTACACGCGTTGGTGGGGGTCCGTTTCCCACCGAACTTGAAAATGAAACAGGGGAACTCATCAGGAAAACGGGAAGTGAATTTGGTGCCACCACCGGAAGACCCCGCCGCTGTGGATGGATTGACCTCGTAGCGCTCAAATATGCGGCCATGCTCAATGGCGTAACACAGATGATCATGACAAAAGCAGATGTGCTGGATGGATTCAGTGAATTGGAAATGTGCACTGCCTACAACATCAATGGTAAAGAGACCAAAGAATTACCCTATCAGATGAGTGGCATTTCCATTGAGCCTGTTTTGAAAAAATTCGAGGGGTGGAATACCCCCACCGTTCATTGCAGGGAAGCGAATCAATTACCGGAGAAAATGAAAACGTATGTTTCTTTCATTAATGAGTATGTCGGAGCGCCGGTAAAAGTCGTTTCCAATGGTCCGGAGAGAGAGCAGATTGTTCATTTGTAAAAAAAATGTAACCAAAAGAAAAAAAATTTTGGTTCGTATTCATTTGTACACAAAATTTACGGTACAAATCTTTTTGGAAATATGGCAGCCAAATTTGATAAGGATCCAAAATCCACCCCTAAAAAATCCGCGAAGGAATCGCCGGCTTCCCCCAAGCCCTCGTCTAAACCAAAAAAACAAGCCGAAGAAGATGAAGATGATTTCGAAGAGGATGAACCCGTGAAGCCCGGAAAAAGCATTTCCGGCAAAAAAAATTCTTCTTCCGATAACGATGAAGAAGACGACGCAGAAGATTTTGATGACAAAGATGATTGGGAGAAGTCGGATGAGGAAGACAGTTGGGATCCTGATTTTGATGAATTCGACCTCCCAAAAGGAAAGGGCGGAAGCAAAGCAGGTCCCGGAAAACGAAAAGGAGATGACGACGACGATTTTAAACTCGACGACGATTTTAAAGAATTCGGTCTCTTCAATGATAAAGGCGGGGGATTCGATGATGATGATGACGAATTTTAAATCCGTCTCTCTATAGTGCAGCCAAGATGCGTACAAAAATTTACGGTTGAACAAGACCCGTCACTGCTAAAGCAAAAAATATTGCTTTGGTGCGATCAGTATTCTTATTGTTGTTTCCTCGATAGCCATCACTACAGCAACGCCGAAGAAGAACCACGCTGTCTGGCAGCCGCTGGAGTCAGACGAATTTATGTGTCTGAGGCCAACCCGGATCTTCTATTGCAGGAAGCAGAAAACTGCAAAGACTGGCTTTTCGGCCATTTTAGTTATCATTCGTTCCATACCTACCATGGATTACCCCAACCCAAATTACCCAATAATAGTTTTGCCGGCACCCTCTTGTTTTGTCCGGAAACCGTAATCGAAATCACGGGTAATCTACTGGTCATTTCTACCCTTCAACCTTCTGCAGAACCAATCTTGAACAGTATTCTTCAAATGGATGTCGCTTCACTACATCAACCATTGCCTCCTGTTCAATTTAGTGCTGATTTGGAACCTGACATGTATATAAAAAAGGTGGAAGCTCTATTAGACCATATCCGCCGGGGAGATTGTTATGAGATAAATTTTTGTCAGGAATTTTATGCAGTCCCGGTAACCATTCCTGCTTTGAATACATATGTTCAATTGATGGAGGTATCCCCGAATCCCTTCTCCTGCTTTTATAAAAACGATGGTAATTATGTTCTCTGTGCCAGTCCGGAGCGCTTCCTTCAAAAAAGAGGAAAGCAGCTTCTCTCACAACCCATTAAAGGCACCATAAAACGCAATACTACCAACCCGGAAAAAGACGAGCTTCTTCAGGAAACCTTGCTGAACAGCGCCAAAAACCAAAGTGAAAACATCATGGTGGTTGATCTGGTCCGCAACGATTTAAGCAGAATTTGTCGGGAAGGCACCGTACACGTATCAGAATTATTAGGCCTGTACACCTTCCCGCAAGTTCATCAACTGATATCAACGGTAGAAGGGGAATTGTTACCCGGTACCACGTTGCTGGATATTCTCAAAGCAACTTTTCCAATGGGCAGCATGACCGGAGCACCTAAAAAAAGGGTAATGGAACTGATTGACGAATATGAAACAGTGCCCCGGGGCATCTACTCCGGTAGCATCGGTTACATCACCCCTCAAAAAGATTTTGACTGGAATGTTGTAATCAGAAGTTTGGTGTATCAATCCTCACAAGAATACCTCAGTTACCATGTAGGAGGTGGCATTACTGCCAATAGCGATCCACAACAGGAATGGGAGGAATGTCAGGTAAAAGCCAAGGCTATCCAGTCACTCTGGGAAAAGTAAGTACGTTATTTCAGCATTTCCTTTCCAGCGAGCAAAGTTTGAAGAGAAGTAAGTAGTAGCTCAGGCTTTTTTGATTCGAATAGCTCCTTTTTTCCTGAACCAACCGGTAAATTCATCCAGTACGTTTTTCCCGCAGCCAATTGCTGATCGAAGCCCGGATTTACTGCAAGGAATGCTTTCAATTCAATACCCAGGGAAGCAGCCACCACAGAAGAGAGAAATCTTCCTGTTACAGGAACCTGGTCATGATTGGGCAATTGTTCGCTCAATGGTCGGTTGGCTTTTTGAAACTCCTGTTCGGCTGCCGTCATGGTTGTGATACCTCCGGTTCCTTCAAAAATATAATGGGTACCTATGAATTTTTTCACGTGGTTACGGGTCTCCTCGGGCAACTGATATTGAAGATTCCAAAAGTCTCTGCTGCCCGATTTACAAATGGCTCGCCGAACACTACCTGCACCTCCATTGTAAGCTGCTACCACCAGCAACCAGTCGCCAAATTCACCATACAATTCCTTCATCAAGCGGGCGGCTGCGTGGGTACTTTTATAAAAGTCCGTGCGCTCATCTTTTGTACCGGTTTTCAGTCCGAATCTTCTTGCCTCATATTCCATCAACTGCCAGGGACCAACTGCTCCTGCCCAGGACACCAATCCGGGAGAAAGGTGACTCTCGATAACACTGAGGTATTTCATTTCTCGCGGTAGGCCATAAGAGCTCAAAATATTATCATATAAATCGAAATAGGGCTTGCCCCAGAACTTCATTTTTTCTAATTCTTTGCCTTGCTTGCGAATATATTCCTGCACAAAAGAAACTGCACGGGGGTTCAACTGGGTTTCGTAAGGAAGGGATGGATCGTATTGGGAGCCAATAAACAGACTTTCAAAGCCAATTTTCGCCACCCTACCGGTATCAACAGGGATACCATTCCTGCCTTCCGGGGTCATCCATGACTTACCTGCCCAGCTGCCTGCCACCAGAGCAATGGCAATGAGTAACCCTTTGGAAAGGGCTATGGGGGTATTCATGCGCCAGGAAGGCCATTCCATAACCTTGATTTTTAGTACGTTTCGCCCTGAAAGTTCAATTTTCGTGCCAAACCATGCATCTAGGACTTCCCCGCCAGTTGCAGGAACCGGTCGGAAAGGCGCAGCAAAGGTACTTCATTAAAACGGGCTGTCATCACTTGAAGCCCAAAGGGAAGTCCGGAGGGGTGCTGAAAAAGGGGAAGGGAAATTGCCGGGGAACCTACCAGATTAGCCAAAACAGTGTAGATATCACCCAGGTACATGGCTACCGGATCGGTATTTTTTTCCCCCAGTCGAAAGGCGGGGGAAGGAACAGTTGGCAACAAAAGGCCTGAATATTGAGAAAAAATTGTTTGGGAGGCGTCTAATAACATTCGCCGAACCTGCTGTGCCTTGGTAAAATATGCATCAAAATATCCGGCACTGAGTACAAAATTTCCCAACAGGATCCTGCGTTGCACCTCTTTACCAAAACCAAGAGAACGGGTTTGGGTGTACATTTCTTCAGGAGTAGTTACATCCCCCGGTGCCCGGAATCCATATCTAACCCCATCGTACCGCGAGAGATTGCTGGTTGCTTCCGCGGTAGTTAGAATATAATACGCCGGAACTACTTCATCAAGTAATTCTATATCAACTGGTTCAACTTGGTATCCCTCTGAACGAAGCAACTCAAAAAAAGAATAGAGTGAAGTTCGAATGGCCGGATCCAAAGAAGGGTGTTCCAATGCCTGTCGGATATATGCCAGTTTTCCGGTAGGGGCACCGTTACTTAACTCATATGAATAAGATGGAACGGGTAGGTCTGACACGGTACTATCACACTCATCAGCGCCGGCAATTATTTCCAGCACCAGTGCTGCATCGTTGATATTGCGGGCAAAAATACCTATCTGATCGAATGACGATGCATAGGCAATTAATCCATAGCGTGATATCCGACCATAGGTAGGTTTAACCCCGATAATACCGCAGAAATCAGCCGGCTGTCTAACTGATCCACCAGTATCCGAACCCAGACTCACCATGCACATGCCGGCCTGCACGGCAACCGCTGAACCGCCAGAAGAACCTCCCGGTACGCGGGTGGGGTCGACAAAATTCCTGACCGGACCAAAGGAAGAATTTTCATTGCTACTGCCCATGGCAAACTCATCGCAGTTTTGTCTGCCTATAATGATGGCTCCGGCATCGAGTAATTTTTGTATAGCTGTAGCGTTGTAAATGGCTACATAATTTTCCAACATACGGGAAGCGGCAGAAACCCGGTGACCTTGATAACAAAGAACATCTTTGATGCCCACAACAACACCATGCAGGGGTGCCAGTGGCTCTCCATTCTCTCTGGCCCGATCGAGCGCTGCTGCCCTTGTCAGAGCTTCTTCATCAAAAACTTCCAAAAATGCGTTCAGGTGCGAATTGTCGCTGATGACAGACAGGTAATGCTGTACCGTTTCAGTGCAACTGGTGGCTGCAGATCGCAGTGCCTCATGATAGTCTTTGATGGCACTAATCGTAAACAAAGGCTACAATTGAATGTGGTGCAAGATTATGCTCCGGTAGAAGAATTGTCTTTTTCTTTGATGCCCTCTTCAATTTCACGCTTGACATTGTTCTTGGCATCATTGAACTCACGTATTCCCTTACCCAATCCACGCATGAACTCGGGGATTTTTCTGCCCCCGAAGAAAATCAAGACTACTATTCCAATCAGCAACAGTTCCTGAAATCCCAAACTTCCCATAAAATAATATTTAGTTACCAAAGTTACAAAAAAACCCAGATAGAGAAGAGAAAATAAGATTTGGGCGTATAGATAAAAAAGAAAGGTAGCCTCTCGACTACCTTAGGACCATCTTTTCAAACTAAAACCTATTAAAATCTCTTCTCGCGAATACGAGCACTTTTACCGCTGCGCTCACGGAGATAATACAGTTTGGCACGACGTACCTTACCGGATTTATTTAACTGGATTGACTCAATATTGGGTGAATGAACAGGGAACAAACGTTCTACCCCTACTCCATCGGAAATTTTTCTAACAGTGAAGGAGGCAGTAGCTCCATTACCCTGTTGCTTGATTACATCGCCACGGAAGCTCTGGATACGCTCCTTACCACCTTCGATGATTTTGTAATTCACGGTGATGTTATCACCGGCTTTGAAGGCGGGATGCTGCTTTTTAGTAGTCAGCTGGTCGTGTACAAATTGAACGGCTGCGTTCATAAAACATCGTTTTGAGGACGGCAAAGGTAGGTAAAAAACCTTCACCGGGGTCACTTTAACGGATAATTTTTTACCTGGCTACGTTTACAGCCCTTTTCTCCCGAATTACCGTCACCTTGATCTGACCCGGGTAAGTCATTTCTGTCTGAATTTTCTGGGCGATTTCAAAGCTCAATTTATCGCTGTCTGTATCGGAAACCTTATCTGCCTCAACAATTACCCGAAGTTCCCGACCGGCCTGGATGGCATACGCCTTCTCCACGCCCTGATAAGAAACAGCCAGGTTTTCCAGGTCCTTGATCCGCTGGATGTATTGTTGCATGATTTCCCTGCGGGCACCGGGGCGTGCACCGCTGATGGCATCACAGGCCTGAATAATCGGGGAAATGACATACTGCATTTCCATTTCGTCGTGGTGGGCTCCAATGGCATTCACCACAGCGGGATTTTCACCGTATTTCTCAGCCAATTTAGCACCCAGCAACGCGTGTGTCAATTCTGTTTCTTCATCGGGCACCTTCCCGATATCATGTAAAAGACCGGCCCTCTTGGCTAATTTGGGGTTCATTCCCAACTCGGCAGCCATGATGGCGCAAAGATTGGCAGTTTCTCGGCTATGCATCAACAGATTTTGTCCGTAGGAAGAACGAAAACGCATCTTTCCCACCATGCGCACCAATTCCTTGTGCAGGCCATGAATGCCCATTTCTATAACAGCGCGCTCACCAATATCAATGATCTGTTCTTCCAACTGGCGACGAGTCTTTTCCACTACCTCTTCAATGCGGGCCGGGTGAATTCTACCATCGGAAACCAGGCGCTGTAAACTCAACCTGGCTACCTCGCGACGAAGCGGATCGAAAGATGATAAAACAATAGCTTCAGGAGTATCATCGACAATCAGGTCAACTCCTGTCGCTGCTTCAATGGCACGAATGTTTCTACCTTCTCTTCCAATGATCTGGCCCTTTATCTCGTCGGTTTCAAGGTTAAATACGGTCACGGTATTTTCTATGGTAACTTCCGCAGCAGTTCGCTGAATGGACTGAATCACAATCTTACGGGCCTCTTTATTGGCTTTTACGCGGGCCTCCTCAATGATTTCCTGCTGCAGTGATAACGCCCTGGAACGAGCTTCTTCCTTCAGGCTTTCCACCAACTGATTGCGAGCATCTTCTGCGCTCAAGCCGGCAACTTTCTCGAGTCGGCGAATGTGCTCTTCCTGGTGTTTCTCCAACTCAGAGCGCTTGTTGTTAACAACCTCAATTTGTCTGTTCAGGTTTTCTTTGATGGCATCTACTTCCTTCGATTGCTTTTCTAATGCAGCATCTTTCTGAGAAACAGACTGCTCTTTCTGTTTGATGCGGTTCTCAGCTTCATTGATTTTGCGGTTGCGCTCCATCACTTCCCGGTCATACTCGGATTTTAGCTGAACAAACTTTTCTTTTGCTTCCAGCTGCTTCTCCTTCTTGATGGTTTCAGCCCTTAATTCGGCTTCTTTGACTATTTTTTCTGCCAGTTCGTCGGCTTCTTCAATGCGCTTTTTGGTGTTTTTAGAGAAGATCAACCACCCGGCCGCCAAGCCCAGTAAGAGGGCGACAGCTCCTGTGATGATCAATAATATCATAGGGTCCATGAGATAGGCATGTTTTAAAGGTTTTCACAATCGTATACATATACATTTTTTCCATATCTAGAGAAAGGAATGTTTACAAAGATACTTAATCTAATGAATATTTTCTATAGAACCGAAGGACCTACCGGAAAAGAAGCTAAATGAATGAAAACGGGGGAATTATAAATGGTGACAAACCTTAAGAAGTTGAACCAAGTGTCTGGCGGATGAGTTGCTCCATTTCCGAAATCTCTTGAATGGCTGCCTCCCGTTGCAAAACCATGTCTGTCTCTTCTTTTTGTTCAGTGGCAAACCACAACAAAGCCATTGAGACAAAATCCTGCATGTCCTTTCCTGCAAATTGAACCTTAAATTCAGCTATTTTTTGGTTGAGCAAACTGGCAGTTTTTCTAACTTTTTCCTCATCCTGCTTATCTACCCGAATGCGATAAGTGCGATCAGCAATCAGAACATTTACCGGAATCAAATCTCCCATAAAACTATTGATTTAAGAGCGAAAGGCACTGATCAATTTCTTTGATGTATGCTTCAATACGTTTGCTCAATTCTTTCTTTTCGTCTTCAGCCAACAAACCGGCTTCTAATTTGACGGCATCGGCATGGGGTTGTAAACGCAACAACTCAAGATCTTTTGCTGCCAATAGTTTTTCTTTTTTGTCCAATTCCAGCTTCAACCTGGTAGTTTCCTTTTGAACCTGATTGAACTGTTTGATGAGTTGCCGCAGTTGTGACCTCAATTGACCAATCTGTTCATTTAATTGACTCATTGCCTTTCGATTCGTCTGTTGAATATCGGATTATTTTCTGATTTCTGCCTGGACATTCTTTTCCAGACAGGCAATTAATTGCTCTATCATTTTATCCACTTCTTTATCGGTAAGTGTTTTGTCTTCGTCTGAAAAGAAGAAGCTCATGGCCATTGACTTTTTACCGGCTCCCAGTTTTTCACTTTCAAAAACGTCAAATAACCGGTACTGTTTGAGTAAGGGCATTTTTAAAGAAGCTATCGCTGCTTCTAACTCACCGTAAGTTCTTTGCACTGCTACCACCATTGAGAGATCTCTTTGTACAACAGGAAATTTGTTTACTTCTTTGTAACGTATTTGGTTCGATTGCAAACATTCCATTAACTCCGGTAAAAGCAAATCAATCATAACAACCGACTGCCGAATATCAAAACCGGATAGTTTGGTAGCGGGTACTTCCAGAATATTCCCCACCTTCAGATCCCCCACCCTGATCAGGGTAACACCATCGTTGCCTGGAACAAAATGAGGAGTCAATCCCAGACATCCGATCAAGCCACCGGCAATACCATTGGCAAAATAATAATCAGCTGTTGGGGGTTTTTCTTTCCAATGTTCCTGGGTTCTTTCGCCGGAAAGAAAGACTGCGAGGTGTTCCAGCTCAAAATAGCCTTGAGCAGTTGATGTATGATAAGTTTTACCCCATTCAAAAAGAAAAAGGCGGTTGTTCTTGCGGTTGATATTGTAAGAAATCACTTCCAATCCGGTCTCTAACATGGAAGGCCGCATCCAATCCAATTCGGCACTCAAGCTGTTCAACATGGCAACCCCATCGACGTTCTCAGCTTCAGTGTAATATTTGCTGTTGGTAATCGAATTGGTACAAATTTCCATGGCGCCCCTTCCCGAGAGATATCCGGCCATTTTTTCTTTCAACCGTTCCTTTACAGATAAAGGGTCGAGAGAGGGACTCATGGTTATAACTGAGGGAATTTCTATGTTGTCGAGACCATCTATGCGAACTATTTCTTCCACTAAGTCTGCCGGAAGAGAAACATCGGTTTTATGCAAGGGTACCGAGAATCGAATTTCATCCATTCCCTCTCGAATTACTTCAAAGCCCAAGCTCCCCATGATCTTTTTTACTGCCTCATGGTGATAATTTTTCCCACTCAGTTTTTTCAGGTAATGGTATTTCAAACTGATCTCTTTTTTTTCAACGGGATGCGGGTAAATATCAATAACATCTCCTTCAATTACTCCTCCTGCCATTTCCTTGATCAGCAGGGCTGCTCTTTTGAGAACATGAACCGTCTGAGAAATATCCACCCCCTTTTCAAATCGGGTGGCTGCATCAGTTCTTAAATCATGGTGCAATGATGTTTTTCGGATTCCTGTAGGTAAGAACCAGGCACTCTCCAAAAAAATCCTGCTCGTAGTTGAACTTACTCCGCTCAACTTTCCCCCGAAGACACCTCCCATACACATCGGACCATTGGCATGGCAAATCATCAGGTCATCACTTCCCAGCTTTCTCTCTTTATCGTCGAGGGTTGTAAAAGTGGTGCCTGCAGCCAGTTTCTGCACAATTATTTCATTTCCATCAATAGCATCTGCATCAAATGCATGAAGTGGTTGTCCTGTATCATGCAGTATAAAATTGGTAATATCGACGATGTTGTTAATGGGTCGCAGACCAATGGCCATCAAACGATTTTTCAGCCATTCGGGAGACTCTTCCACCCTAACTCCCCTGAGAGAGACCCCCGCATACCTGGGACAAGCAGAAGTATCAGCTACACGCACATTTATGGGCGATTCGGGGAGATCCGGTTTAAACCCATTCGCTGAGGGGGCATTCACCTTGGTCTCTCTCATATGCTGCGTGAGAAAAGCACTAACATCACGCGCTACGCCGGCATGACTCATGGCATCCATTCTGTTGGGGGTAAGTCCAATGGTATAAATCCAATCGGTATAAACTGGAAAAACTTCCGTTAGTTGGGTACCTGCCTTCAAGTCATCGTCAAGGATACAAATCCCTTCATGAGAATTCCCCCAACCAATTTCATCTTCTGCACAAATCATCCCTTCACTTTCTATTTTTCGGATAGTGGCTTTTTTCAGTGTGATGGGGTCACCTTGGATTGGATAGATTGTAGTTCCGACTGGTGCCACAACCACTTTTTGCCCGGTAGCAACATTAGAAGCTCCACAAACTATTTGCAAATTTTCGTTTCCGCCTATGCTCACTTTGGTGAGTTTCA
>JBJTTC010000053.1:0-5307 GCA_046079965.1 Sediminibacterium sp.
CAATTGGTATTATTGATGGGAGTTGCTCCGGGTTTCAACTGGAAATTTCCTTTACCGTCGTTGAGGAATAAAAGGTGTTGAAATGCCGGAGAAGCTGATGTGGCAAAGTTTCCACCCCCACCTGTATAAAGATCAAGGTCGCCATCCTTATCTACATCCAGAAAAACTGCTGCATTGATATCGCTGAAATGATATTTGACAAAATCAGGAGTTGGTTTTTGTTGATATCCATTTTTTGTTTGCAGGTACAATTGTCCCGGCGTCTTCCTGCTTCCTCCAACATATATATCTTCGAGTCCATCACCATTAACATCGCCGGTGGCAGCACAGGGTCCTACTCTGGACAACATGAAGGGTATGTTTCGTTCATAATAGAAATCCACATAATCATCTTCTTCATGTGCTTGAATGGAAACCGTTGTTGGCTGGAAAAGTGGATGTACTGAGGACTTTGTTTCTTTGGGAATATTTTTAATGTCGTTATTGTAAGCAACTGTATAAAGGGTATCGGTTCCGGGCTTCAGCAGAACTGTATGAGATTTATCGGGCCAGATTATCTGAACTGAATCTACCTGTTCATTGCCAATACCAATGGTTTGTTTATATTCAACAGAGGACTGGAAGCCGCGGGCAGGGAGTATTTCACGGGTAATCACTTGTTTCCCCCCATACACTTTGATGCGTGCGCCAATCGCAAAAGTATTGGGTATTTTATAACTCAGCAGGAAAGAAATATAATGCGCATTTTTTCTTTCGCTGGTTGTATTCCGATATACCTGTGCCGGTTGATTTACGTTACTGATGACAAGATCGAGGTCGCCATCATTGTCCAGATCAGCGTAAGCGGCACCATTGGAGAAACCCGGCTTATCCAGTCCCCAATCAGTTCCCTGATCAGTAAACTTGAGGTTGCCGGTGTTCCTAAAAAATTTGTTGGCAACTGGTACTGAGGGCATTTTATTGATTACCGTATTTACCTCTTCTTTCTTTCCAGTTACCACCATTTGTCTGACAACATCATTGGCAAAAAAATCAATAAAGTCCTGGTCAGTTACATCGCGATAAATACCATTGCATACCAAGATATCTGATAGTCCGTCATTATCACCATCTAAAATTAAAGCACCCCAGCTCCAGTCACTGGCAGCTACTCCACTGTAGAACCCTGTCTCCAGAAAATAACCGGTGCCGTCGTTGACTTGCAATGAATTCTGGGTGAACTGGTTGTAGAAACCCTGTTGTTGTTTCAATTGGAAAACATCATACCCTTCAAAGGAAGTATTGGTTTTTAACCGGTAATCATCGCCGGGTAACATGTCTGTAGTGAAGATATCCGGGTGACCATCATTGTTGATGTCCTGGATATCGGCACCCATGGAGGATAGACTCACATGCTGTATCCGTTCTTCCAACTCATCCTTAAAAGTGCCGTTGCGTTGGTTGATGTAGAGATAGTCTTTCTCGAAAAAATCATTGGATACATAAATATCGGGCCATCCATCGTTGTTGACATCGCCTACTGTTACCCCTAGTCCGAAACTGATAATACTGCCGTAGATACCAGACTGCTGAGTGACTTCACTAAACTTGCCGTTGTAATTTCTATAAAGATGATCACCGCCACCCTTCAGGAAATCAGCAACATTGGCCTGGCTGGCAGGAATTTGACGCGTATTGGCATAATTGAGGGTGTTGACGGGTATTGGACTGTTATTGACAATAAAACAATCCAGGTCGCCATCGAAATCATAATCAAAGAAGGAAGCATGGGTAGTATATCCATTATCGTCAAGTCCGTAAGCAGCGGCACTATCAGTAAAAGTAAGGTTATGGTTGTTGATGAAGAGCTGGTTCTTTCTTAATTCCGGTTCCATCATGTTGCCTGCATTGCACACATAGATGTCTAGCCAGCCATCGTTGTTAATATCAACAAAAACTACTCCGGTACTCCATTGTGGTTTTTTAGAAAATCCTGCTCTTGCTGATATATCTTCGAATTCGAAGTTGCCTTTGTTCAGGTAGAGCTGATTACTTCCCTGGTTAGCTGTAAAAAACACATCAGCAAGACCGTCATTGTTGATGTCACCCGTAGCTACACCACCCCCATTGTAAAAATTACGGTATTTGAAAACATTGAATTCTTTTGTCTCTTCAATATTATTTTGAAATTGAATGGAGGTATGATCCAGCAGTGAGAATTGTGCTTCATTGTTTTTAGATTGCCCGCAGGAAAACAGTAACAGTGGCGTAAAATATGTAAGGAGGTAACGCATCATGGCTAATTGCTGCAAAGTTGACTAAATGGGAGCAAAGTACCTATACCCCCACGTTAAAAAAGGCCGCCTTTTGGGCAGCCTTTTTTAACTCAGAGAGTAAATCTATTAATAACCGAAGTTTTGCTTCAGATTAGGATTAGATGAGAGAGAGATGGTAGGGATTGGGTAAACCACCTTGTATCCTTCAGACTTATTAGGTCTTTCCTGTACAGGGTTGTTGAATATTCCAAAACGAATCATATCATTTCTTCTCCAGCCCTCAATGTACAGCTCACGACCTCTTTCAGCCAGGAGAGAAGTCAGGTTAACTGAAGACAGAGCTGAAGCACCTCTTGCAGCACGTACACCATTTACCAGGCTCAGAGCAGTCTGACCACCGGTAGCAGTACCACCACGGAGAATGGCCTCAGCTTTCATCAGCATAACATCAGCTTCACGGAAGAAAGGAAATTCGTTGCCACTTCCCCAACCACCATCATTGATAGAGGCAGGGTCAAGTAAGAACTTATTTACACGGATACCATCAGCTTCTCCGTTGAAGAAGATACTGGCAGTGCGCTTAAAGATCAGTGGGTTACCGGAACGATCGAACAATGGTCCAATCGGATCACCGATATTACCTGGCTGCTTAGGATTGCTGCGGCTAACAGGACCATACGCTTGTCCAATGAGGAAACCAGCAACAGGTCCAACAATGTTGGTGTAACCTGCAACTGTATCACGTTTGCGCTTGTCTGAATCTTCGAAGCTATCATAGAAATCAGACAGTGTAGTGAAACCATTCCATCCTGAAGGACGCTGGTTGTAGTGCCAGCCCATGCAAGTAGCCCAAACGTTGTTGGCACCATTTCCGGCGCGAGCATCTCCACCGTTCTTACGAACAAAGATGTTCTCAGTTGAGCGATTGCCATTGTCCCACTTAAAGTTATCCCAATAATATGTATCAAGAGATAGAGCAGTGTTGGCGATAATTCTATCACAATTCTCGATTACTTTATTCATATCAGCAGCGCTGAATGTATAGGGTCCTTCTGGTTTGGTAGGATCAGCTTTGTAAACGGCTCTGTTCAAATAAGCTTTCGCGAGCAAAGCCCACGCTGCTTCTTTAGTTGCCTGAGCACGGATATCTCTGGTGAAAGCTGGAAGAGTAGCAGATGCAGTTTCAACTTCAGCAATAATGCTGTCAATTACATTTGCTCTCGTAATAACATTTGGGATAGCAGAAGCAACTGCAGTTGCCGGGCGGCTCTGAACCTGACCATACAGGTCGCAGGTCATGAAGCGGAAGAAGCCACGGAGGAACTGACCTTCAGCTTTTACCAGACCTGAACCTGATTCAGCAACCAGGGTAGTTTGGAAAAGAGCAGAGTTCAGACCATTCCATACGTCGTTGATTTGGTTGTGGTCTCCGGCCCAAGTATGCAGGTGCAGACGGCGCCAGGTTCCAAAGTCATCCCAGTCAGTACCACGGGTAGGTCCCATCAACTCATCTGTTGAGTGTTCCTGCATGGCCTGATAACCGTACTGACCTACCAATCCATTCAATTGCTCATAAACAGCCGAAATAGAGGGGGGAGTCGGGGCACCGCTTGTTGTTGGCGGGGCGACCGAGTTAGGTCCTCCCAATTCGGGTTCCAGCTTACTACAGGCACTGAATCCAACAACACCCGCAGCAAGAGCCAGTAAGAGATATTTTTTCATATTTGTTTTCATATTTACAGTTTTGTTAGTTCTGAATTAGAAGCCAATGGTTGCACCGAAAGTGAACACACGTGGTCTTGGATACTGAGTGTAGTCAAAACCTCTGGAAGGAATACCGTTGATGTTTTTGTCAACGTTTACTTCAGGGTCTATACCACTGTACTTAGTGAACAGAGCCAGGTTCTGACCTGATGCAAACAGTGTGAGCGATTTGATAACATTTGTCTTTTTAAGATCAACTGCATAGCTCAGGTTTACGTTAGCCAGGCGGATGAAGTCACCTTTCTCCAGGAATCTTGTTGAAACAGATCCGGGGTTGAAAGGATTCTCTGGTCCGTTACCTACTTCGTTGGTTACGTTACGTCCGTTGCGCAAGCTTCCTTTTAAGAACAACGCATTGGCAGTATTGTTGTACACATAGAATCCGGTTACAGCATTGGCGAAGATGCTCAGGTTCCAATTGCCGTAAGTGAAGTTGTTGGTCAAACCGGCATAGAAGTTAGGAAGAGCAGTTCCCACCAGTTGGTTGGCTGCACCACCTGCATAACGAGCATTACCATTACCATCAAAGCCCTGGAATACTGGTACAGACCAGGTGAAGATCGGACTGCCATTCGTCAAAGTTTGAGCGAAGGCGCCGGTCAGACCCTGACCGCTAACAGCACCGGTATTGATGGGGGTAGGAAGACCTTCGATGTTGTTTTCCACCGTAGTCATGTTGTAGTTAACATCCCAGCTGAATTTACGACCCTGTACGAGTTTGTAATTCAAGCTCAATTCCCATCCCTTGTTGATTACGCTACCGTTCAGGTTGATCCACCAGAATGCTGATGGAGCGAAACCACCCGGAGTTGGAGCGAAGAACAACATGTTGGTACGCTTAGTATAGTAGTAATCGATGGTAGCAGACAATCTTCTGTTTTTAGAAGTCAGGTCGATACCAAAACCTGTAGTAGCAGCTTGCTCCCATTTCAGGTCAGGATTACCCTGCTGGATGAAACGAGTAATTGCACCAGGACCAGTTACAGTACCTGTAACCGGATCGAATTTTTGCTGCAGGTTCAAGGCAGCATAAGAACCAAGGTTATCCTGGCTACCCAGTACACCATAGTTGGCACGGAAGCTCAGGTCGCTGAGGATACCACCCAATGCTTTTTGAATGAAATCTTCATTCATAGCACGCCATTTGAAAGCGAAGGCTGGGAACACACCATAACGGTTGTTAGAACCGAATTTAGAGGAACCATCCGCACGTACAGTAGCAGTTAAGAAATACTTATCCGCATAAGAATAGTTAACGCGGGTGAAGAATGACTGCAAAGTATTCTTA
>JBJTTC010000054.1:0-8436 GCA_046079965.1 Sediminibacterium sp.
GAAAAAGAATTAAAAGAAAAAGTTCTCAAAGAATACAATGTTACAGACGTAAAGGACTTGCCGATCAACTATGATGGAATCAGAATGCAAGCAGACGAGGAATATGGCAACCAGGTATGGGATAAACATTTCGGTAACAACTATACCCTCCTTAAAAAACAAAAAACATTTTATCAACTCTCCGGTATCATCAATCCATTCATTTCATTACAAAATCTGAGCATGGGTCTATGTGGAACAGACATGTATCACCATGTTCACTTTTTGCAACAGGCAGAATTGTACAGAAGGGAGTTCATTAAACTACTGAATGATAGACATGCTTTTGGCGGGTCGAAAACGGGTGAATGGGAATGGACAGAAAAAAACGAATTTTTTAGGTCCATAAAAGATTTTGAATATAGAAATCCTGCTCTCGGGTCTCTATTACAATCTTACCAGGTTGATTTGTTCTGCCTCATAGGCTGGGCTGCTCTGATTACCACCATCGTACTTTTTAAAGAAAAGAAAAAAGAATATGTATGAGTCTGATAGCATCATCTATTAGAAGTGAAAATATACACTTTATGAGAAATCCCTATAAAATTGGCGCTCTCATATTATTTTTTGTAGCAGCTATTTATGGTCTTCAAAACGGTTATACTCTATATCAAACCCAGACAGAAGAAATTGAAAAAATCAAAATAAAAAACAAGAAAACAAGCGATCAGGTTGTTCAATGGTTTGCAGAAGGAAAGTCGGGACCCGAAAATCGGCCTTGGATAAATATTAGTGATCCCTACTGGTCACTGTGGTATACGCCCTCACCGGTATGTAAAACACCATCTGGACTGATGCCCTTAAGCATCGGACAAGCAGAGCAATTCGGTTATTACAAACAAGTAAGCAACAGAAGCACTCCGTATGATGCAGACCTCGCAGAAGAAATTGCCAATCCCGAGAGGCTGGCCATAGGTACACTTGACTTCAGTTTTGTCATTTTGTTCTTACTACCAGCCATATTATTAGTACTGCTTTTTAACATAGGAGGTTTGGAAAAAGACCTTGGATTCGAGCAACTAATTTTTCTCAGTGTAACAGACCATAAGATCTGGATACTCGGAAGGTATCTATATTACTTAATAATCATAGTAGCAACTATCCTACTCACAGCACTGCCCTACGCCTTACTAACGAAATCTTTGTTACAGGATCCCGGTAAGATGCTTCACTTTTTTCTATACACTTTTTTATACGTTGTGAGCTGGATGGCAATTTTCTTTATAGTCAGCGTTGCCTTTTCAGGCAGTAAAAATATTTCGATAGTAATGGTTGCCTTGTGGCTTACTTTAACTGTTGTACTCCCCGGGACATCACATCAACTCACAACACTCAACTATCCAGCAACCTATATGACGGATCTTCTCGATGCCAAAAGAGAAGAAGCAGATAAAATAAGTGAATTGCCCAAAGAAAAAATAAAAAATCTTTTAATAGCTAGTTTTCCCGAGTTAAGAAACTCACTACATTATTCAGATACTAGCATAAATGAAGAGGTCATTAATAATTCAGTAAGCTATCTTGTCAATAATATGATGAAGGAAACCGCCCGAAAAATTGAAGTATTGCATGAAGAAAAAAACTCCTTTATTAAAAAATTGTACTTGATAAATCCTGTTGGATTTTTCCAAAACAAACTCAATGGAATCGCAGACACTGACTACTATTCCTTTCAGTTATTCAGAAATAAAATTCAAGATAGAATTAATAAAAAAGTAAGCCTCATGGCTAGCGAAAGTTGGAATAAAGTTGCTGTTGATTCTGTACGATATCAACAATATCTCAAAGAACTGAATGACTAAAATTGGTCCTGTCAACAAACACTTCCAATGAAAAATAGCTATTCAAAAATTAAAAAAGCAGACATAATAGGTATTGCAGCCTCATCTGTCTGCATAGTGCATTGCCTGGGAGTTCCCATACTGGCTTCAATTGGGTTGGGAATGAATGAAAGTCCGGGGTTAAAATATGCTTTCATTCTACTCTCCTTTATGGCCATTTACAAGTCCATAGAAAAAAAACAAACCCCCCAATTAAGCTTCTTTTTAATCTGCTCTTTTTTAGGCTTTTTATTTTGCTCGCTTTTTCATGAAGAATATGAATGGCTTCATGAAGCCGGCATCGTTTTCTCCTTTCTGATAATCATGGGTCATCTGGTAAGCATCCGGTCTTGTAAAAAATGTAAAGATGAAAAATAATACGCTCCGATATATTATCTTACTCATAGCTACAGGATGTTTCTTTCTTCCTGCATGCAGACATCAACCCATAGCAAATTCATCGGAAGCCAACGGTAGTAGTTATTGGAAAAAAGAAAATGCGCTTCGGTTTTTGGTGGTTGGTGATTGGGGTAGAAATGGCGAGTATCATCAAAAGGATGTAGCCGATCAAATGGGAATTGAAGCGAAAAACTCCTCGTCAGCATTCATAATCAGCACAGGCGATAATTTCTATCCGGATGGAGTAATTAGCACATTTGATCCTCAATGGAACAAGTCATTTGAAGATATTTATTCCAGCTATAGCCTAAATATTCCCTGGTACACTTGTTTCGGAAATCATGATTACCGGGGTAGCATCCAGGCACAACTTGACTATAGTAAAATAAGCAGAAGATGGCGAACCGCAGAGCGCTTTTATAGCTTTGAAAGAACCATACCCAACTCTACCAGCAAAGCACTTTTTGTTGTCATTGATACCAACCCTTTTGATAGAACGCTCAATAGAAATTCACACAGCGACCTTGGTAAACAAGATACGTTAGCACAAATAAATTGGCTAAAAACCACCTTACAAAATTCATCTGCTGATTGGAAAATAGTAATTGGTCATCATCCGCTTTTTACTACCGGCGTAAGAAAAGGTCTACTTCAAGATGTCAGACAATCGCTACAATCCATATTTGAAGAACAAAAAGTTCATGCCTATTTTGCCGGACATGAACACGATCTTCAACACCAAAAGCCCACAGGATATACCCACTATTTTGTCAGTGGCGCCGGTAGTGAGAAAAGACCGGTGACCAGAGAAGAACCGCAAACAAAATTCGCAGCTTCAGACCACGGATTCATGAGTGTAATTCTGCAAAAAGACACACTCCATCTAAGAGCAATCAATTATCAAGGCATTGAATTATACAAAACCTATATCACTAATTAATCATGAAAACAGGTAGTAAACTTCCCGTAACAGTTTTAAGTGGTTTTCTTGGAGCAGGAAAAACAACGCTCCTGAATCATATCCTCCACAACAAGGAAAATATGAAAGTAGCTGTAATTGTCAACGACATGAGTGAGGTAAATATTGACGCCCAGCTCATAGAAAATGAAAACATTCTTTCAAGAACAGAAGAGAAACTTGTTGAACTGAGCAATGGCTGCATCTGTTGTACTCTGAGGGAAGACCTAATGCAGGAAGTAGAAAAGCTGGCCAAAGAAAAAAGATTCGATTACCTGATTATTGAAAGCACGGGCATCAGCGAACCTGTACCCGTAGCACAAACTTTCTCTTTCATCGACGAAGAAAACGGAATAGACCTGTCGCAATTCAGCTATATCGATACAATGGTCACTGTAATTGACTGCTTTAATTTTTTCAATGACTTCGGTACCAATGAGCTGCTAAAAGACAGAAACCTTAGTAATATGGAAGGAGATTACAGAACAATTGTAAATCTGCTCACGGATCAAATTGAATTTGCAAATGTTATCATCTTAAACAAAACAGACCTCGTTGATACAAAAACAACTGAATTGCTAAAAGCGGCAATTCATAAACTCAATCCCGGAGCTAAAATTATTTCCTCTTCATTTGGAAAAGTAGCACCCCGGGAAATTTTACATACCGGACTTTTTAATTTCGAAGAAGCACAAAATTCAGCCGGCTGGCAAAAAGAATTAGAAGCGGAGTCTCATACTCCGGAAACGGAGGAGTATGGTATTGGTTCTTTCGTTTTTCGCAGTCAAAAGCCTTTTCATCCGGAGCGTTTCTGGAAATACCTCAACGATGACTATCCCGCAGAAATAATCAGGGCAAAGGGCTTATTCTGGCTGGCTTCAAGACCGGATGATGCCCTAAGTTTTTCTCAGGCAGGGGGTTCTTCCAGGATGGAAAAAGCTGGATTCTGGTGGTGCAGCATGCCTATGAAAGAAAGACTTACCTATCCTTCATTTGTCGCCAATCAACCCTATATAGAAAGCAAATGGAGCAAACAATGGGGTGATCGGTTAAATGAACTTGTTTTTATTGGCCAACACATGAACAAAGAAAACATATTATCTAATCTGGAAAAGTGTTTGCTCAACGACGATGAAATAATTTCCTTTCAAAACAAAAAAATTTTTAAAGACCCATTCCCATAGACACTAGTTTCTGGTGTTAAACGCTGATATACACAATACCTTCTAAATAATTTTTATTCTTGCAGATTCATACTTTTTGAAAAGTATCTTTATGTACAATTCAAGAGACTACTTGGTATGCCCCCACGCGTAAAAATTTGTTGCATCAGTTCCCGGGAAGAAGCCGCCCTTGCCATTGCTTATGGTGCAGCAGCTCTCGGATTGGGTGGCCAAATGCCCAGCGGACCCGGTGTCATCTCTGATGAAGACATCTATTCCATCGCACAAATCGTTCCTCCCCCCATCGCAACTTTTTCACTCACCAGTGAAACCAAGGGGGAAGAGATTATTTCACATCACCAAAGAGTTCATACCACTACTATCCAACTGGTAGATGAATTGACTGAAGGTTCTTACCAGACAATAAGAGAAGCGCTTCCCCATATAAAACTCGTGCAGGTAATTCATGTGATCAACGAACATTCGGTTGAGGAAGCTATTGCCGTCAGTGAATGGGTAGATGCCATATTACTGGACAGTGGCAATCCTAATCTGGCCATTAAAGAATTGGGCGGAACCGGCAGAACACATAACTGGCAACTGAGCCGACAGATCAGAGAAAACATTTCCATACCGGTATTCCTTGCCGGCGGATTACATCCGGGCAATGTACAAGAAGCCATCGAAACAGTTCAGCCCTTTGGAGTTGACCTTTGCAGTGGTGTTAGAACGAACGGAAAAATGGATGAAAAAAAGCTGGAAGCATTTTTCAAGGCACTCAGATATTGATGATGGGGTGTTAATGCATAATCAAAAATTGAATCACTATTCCATTTAGGATGTGCCAAATCAGATAATGGCCCCATCGAATGATCAATGATGCCATAAATCCTTCCTTTCTGAAATACCAGGCCTGTAAAAAATTCATGGCAATACCTGTGATGAGGGAATAGGCCACAAACCAGGACGGGCCATCCGGCCATTGTTCGAGTGGCTCTCTCAGCGATGTGAGTAGGGCTATTACCCAGAAAGCCGGAATGAAATACCTTCCTCCCCAATATTTGTTGAATACCAACATTACCAGTGTGATTGGAATCAATCTATAAAAGACCTCTATCTCCAACGCACCTGAAAAATACAGGAACAATGAATAAGGGAAGGGTTGTGTGTAGGGAGGCAGGCTCGAATGAGGCGGGTGCGGCAATATGAATTCAATTACCAATAAGTCCAGTAAACCAAACCCAATACCCAGCAACAATGGAAGAAGCATCTTTTTCCCGGAAGATGCATCGGACAAAGAGAATGCCGGTAATCCTGCCTTTGGCAACAATGCAATGGCCGGAATACCTAGTAACGTTAACCGGCCTGCCGCTGTACCGGTATTCCGTGGTTCGTCAGCTTAAATTTATTACTAAAGTTCAATGAAGTTGTTTTGTTCAACACTTGTTCTTCAGCCGGTATAGCGGCAAACCGATGTTGTACGCTTTACTTCTTCCGAATCATTTCAACCACCTGTTGAATCCAATCTTTGTCGTCTCCTAAATTAACGTCAGGTTTTATCCCATAGTCTTCAAACTGCAAAAGTGCTGAACCACTATTCATGTCAGTTGGGTAAATTTCAAACCTTCCACTTGGCAGCCTTTCTCTTTTGCCATAATTACTCCCATAGGACAGCATTCCTTTTGTTTGTTGTCCAATGGTGGTTACATTTTTGAGCCGCTTCAACTCCAAAGTGAAAATCTCTGCCTGGCTTAAAGTTCCGTTATTCACAAGCACATGCAGGTGTCCGTCTTTGACATATTCTTTTAAAAGTTTTAGATATTTTTTCATCTCCTTCTCCGCCCCACCTTCATTATTTCTTAAATCTAAAATCAGATGCGGTGCTTTTAGCAAAGTTTTGATAGAATCGTAAAACCTTTGTGATGTCTGTGCGGTAGTAGTGTTGGTTTGAAACGTTTGGATTAATAAATATTGAACATCGTCGTTTATGCTTTTAAGTGCAAATTTGGAAGAACTTTTGGGCAGGTTTACGTAGTCAACTTGTCGTAGTTGTTTTAAATAAACATTTTGAGAGTAAGAGTCGTAAAAGAAAGAGTTCACCAACGACTGGTTTTGGTATTTCTCTACCGGTTGAAGCATAAAGTACTTGAAAAAAGGATGACCATAAATTGCTTTATAAATATTGGGAGCAGACTCGTAAAGATGGATGGCAATCTGCCCTTTTACCCACAAGCTAGTATCAGAATCAAGCACAACCCCTATGTATTCCTTGTCTCCTTTTTTGAAAAGAGCAACGGTATAAAACTTGTCGTAGTGATAAATTCCTTCAACTGATTCAGCAGGTTTTTTATCTAACGCTGTTTTTAAAGAGTCAAAATTAATATTGTACATCGGATAGTCCAGAAACTCTTTTGTTGCAATGAAGTTGTCAATGCTTTCTTTTGTCTTGAAGTTGCTGTAGTTTGGAAGCTGGTAAAATGCTAAATGATTGTCTCGAAGGGGAAACAGCAGCTGGGACAAATTATAAAAGTATCTGTAGCTATTGGGGTTGCTTATTGTGTCCGAATCCAAACGCTTATACAAATCATTGTAATAGGATAGTTTGTCTCCTTTTATTTGAGCTTTGAAAGATGCTGTTTTTTGAACGATAGACTTTAACGCTGCTAAATCTGCCAGGTAAGTATTTGTCTGAGCATTTAAGATTAAAGTCAGGAAAAGGAAAACTGAAACAAAAACTATTCTCATGCTTTTAGAGGGTCATTTTGTATTGCGTACGACGGTTTGCAGCTACAAGAATTTGGCGGATTTCCCTGCCTGCCTGCAGGCAGGGGAGCACTTCACTGTATACAAAGCACGGCATTATCACTCTGCTTTATTAAATTCTTCTAACCATTTTTCTATTCTCCTGATTTCTTTCGCTTCTTCTTCAGAAATGATTTTTTGCGACTTAAGCTTTTTAAGCTTATCCTGTAGTTGTTTCAATTGTTGAACTAGCATGTAATGTACTTTTTAAATTATCTATTCAAATTTTCCCACTAAAATTTCGAATATCCTGTTTTTTTTGATAGCATCGGAAATTGTGCTCATTTGTCTTATTGTTGTTGGTGTAAATACAAAAAAGGTAGATCTGCGCATATTTGTAGTGGAATATTCAAATCTACTAAATTCATGATGTGAAAACAAATAATAATAGTCCCCTTAAAAGCTGCCTAAACAATAATTGAGCTCTAGGGAATAATTATGATTAACATTTAGGTAACCATTTACTTTTTCATCGACACGATGCGACATCCGACACATAATTTATGCCCGAATGTCAGATAAAGTACTAGCTATTACAGCTAATCACCCTTATTTTACTTCAATAGTTTTACTTTACAAAACAACCTGATTAGTGTATTTATAAATAATAAACAAAAAAGTATTCTTTTTCTTTCTTAATTACTTTGAATTCCATGTTAAGAGGCGTATGTATTAAAAATCTCAATAAGTCTCCTGGAATCATTTTCGTCAAATTTCGTTAAATCGAAATAATGACTAACTCCATTATCTCTGTTAACAGTTAGCAAATTATTTTCAAAAGTAAAATCTTTGATTTCCTTAAATGGAATCATTATTCCTGAAGTCTTCCATGTCTTCCATCCCCAAGATGGTCTATCCAAATGAATGAATATTCGGATTTTGTTCCACCTTACTTAGTAGTTGAACCAAATGTCAGTTAATAACACATATATTATCACTATAAATGGGAAAATCGCAATAATCTTATTTATTTTAGATGATTGGAAATGTATTAACTCGGATTCTCCAAACAGCAGAATTAGTATGGACACCAACAATAGTGTAATAATTAACCATGAATTTCTTAGTTCATAAAATTTTATTCTTCGCATAATTTTTTAATTTTTATTTCAACATTTTCAGCTTTTTTTCTTTTTCCATACTTTCGTTTATTTAAATTGTCTATAACGTTTTGGCGCTTGGCGAAGAAGCGGTTTTCGAGGCACTAAACTGTCAATATACCACAAATGTTGATAGAAGCACTGCACTTGATTTA
>JBJTTC010000055.1:0-9518 GCA_046079965.1 Sediminibacterium sp.
GTGAAGTAACCCGTGGATTCTCCTTTGCAATGTTAATCGGGGTAATCACAGGTACCTACTCTTCCATCTTCGTGGCAGCGCCTATTCTGGTAGATTTTGCCAAAGACAGACCTTTGGGGAAAGCAGATGAAACTGTTAAGAGAAGAAAGTAATCAGTAAATAAAAAGCTTAAATAGGCTATCGCGATAAAAACGGATAGCCTTTTTTTTATCCCTTTTCCCAGCCAGATGTCATTGAATTAGTTGCCATAAGTATGATATCACTTATGCGACTTTCTCATAAAATTTTTAAAACTTACACCGCAAAAGAAGTTCCACAACCACAGGTCTTGGATGCATTCGGATTACTGAAAGTAAATCCCCGGCTGTTGAGTCCGCCCTGCCAATCTACCTGCATACCAAACAGATAGAGTTCATGGCTTTTGTTCATGATGCAGGGAATTCCATCAATGCTAAATTGCTGATCATCTGCCTGGGGCTCTTCAAAACCCAGAACATAAGTCATGCCACTGCACCCTCCCCCTTTCACACCAATTCTCAGGCGCTGGGTTTTATCGAATCCGGGTTCGTGCATCAAACGCTTGATTTCTGCGATAGCACCCGGAGTGAGTTGAACAGGTATCTCGATGATGGTTTCCATAATTCTTTTAAAAGACAAAGTTACGAAGTAGGGCCGCATTTCCAAAATGACCATACAGGGAACTGCTTGTCAATTCGTTAAAACATCAATACAAGACCCTCACCTTGATGGTATGTTTTACCTCTCTGAGTAATCCCATCGCTTTTTGAGAAAGCCGTTTGTCCACATCCAACACCACATAGCCGATGCTTTGATTCGTAGTGAGGTATTGACCGACTATGTTGATTTGATTTCTGGAGAGGGCAGTATTGATGGCAGTGAGTACCCCCGGGACATTCTTATGGATATGCAATATTCTATGGGCATTTTCTACAGGAGGCAATGCCAAGGCAGGAACAGAGTGAGAGCCGGCAGTAATGCCTCTCTCCAGGTATTGAAATAACTTCATGCTCACATCCGCACCAATATTTTCCTGGGCCTCTTGCGTACTGCCACCTATGTGAGGTGTAAGTAGTACATTGGGTAAACCCTGGAGTGGACAAATAAAAGTATCACCGTTCTTTTCCGGCTCAAATGGATATACGTCGATGGCTGCACCACCTATATAATCTTGCACCAGTGCCGTAGCCAAAGCATCCAGATCTACCACTTCTCCTCTGGCATAATTGATGAGAATGGCTCCCTGTTTGGCGGACTTTAAAACTGACCGGTTGATCAGATTTTTTGTCTGCTCCGTTTCGGGAACATGGAGGGAAATTACATCGGCCCTGCTGACCAGGTCTTTCAGGTTTTTAGCAGCTTCAGCATTGCCCAGCGGCAGACGTGTTTCTATGTCATGAAACAAGACTTTCATTCCCAGGGCTTCCGAAAGTACACTTACCTGGGACCCAATGTTTCCGTAACCTATGATACCCATAGTTTTTCCCCTCAATTCATAACTACCCCTGGCTTCTTTCATCCATACCCCTTCGTGGGCTGCTTTGTTTTTATCGGGTATGCGCCTAATCAGCATAATGGCCGCCCCAATAACCAATTCAGCTACACTCCTGGTATTACTGTATGGTGCATTAAAAACTACAACACCCGCCTGGGTGGCAGCAGCCAGATCTACCTGATTCACTCCGATGCAAAAACAACCAATTGCCTGTAATTTGGGGGCCGCTGCCAAAACCTTTTTTGTTATCCGCGTTTTGGAACGAATGCCCAGAAGATGCACGTCTTTCAGTTCACGCATGAGCTCCTGTTCGCCCAATGCTCCGTAAATTTTCCGAACATTCACGTATCCGTTTTGTTTGAAAAGCCGAATGGCTGCATCACTGATGTTCTCCAGGAATAGTATATTAATGCGCTCTTTTGGAAAACTGGTTGCGGGAAGTTGGCTCATAGCTTCAAAATAAATGTAAATATCTCTAGTTAAAATATCTACTTATCCACCACCCTGTCGGAACACCCCGGCATGGTTTAACTTTGAAACATAGTAGATAAACATAGAATGTACAAAAATATGATGTTATCCATTTTGGCATTGCTTGCTCTCTCTTGTAATTCCGGTCCTGACACCACCGGTAATGAACCATTGAATGCCAGCGTGAGATCAGTGGGCATAAGTGCAGAAGTGAAGGAAAATTATCGCAGAGCCATTCAACCCATGTACCGTTCACTTTTGCTCAATACCGGATTCAGCGGGGGCATTTTGATGGCAAAAAATGGGGAAATCATTTTCGAAGATTATCAGGGACTATACAATCGTTCTAATGGACAGCTCATTGATTCTCAAAGTTCTTTTCACCTGGCATCCATTTCCAAAACTTTTACTGCCTCTGTAATACTTCGCCTTTACGAACAGGGTAAACTGGATCTTGAAGATCCACTCGAGACCTATATTTCGGGCTTTCCTTACAGTGGTATCCGGCTTAAATTATTGCTCAATCACCGAAGCGGACTCCCCAAATACGAGCATTTTATGAATGACATGGAGTCCAGACTCATTCGTGTTAAAAACAGAAGGGGTAAATGGGTCTATAAAAGACAATATTACAGGGATCCCCATCGCTTTAAGGGACTTGCTACCAACAAGGATGTAGTAGATTACATGATCCGACACAAGGTAAAACCTGTTGCAAGACCTGATACCCGCTACCAATACTGCAACACCAATTATGTATTGTTGGCATTGGTCATAGAAAAGTTGACCGGAAGATCGTATCCCGATTATCTTAGAGACAGTCTTTTTGTTCCCCTGGGAATGAACAACAGCTATGTCTTCAGTTTAAAAGATACTGCCTCTTATGTTCCTTCCTATAACCATCGCAACGCACCCTATCGCCTGGAAACCTTTGACGCAGTTTATGGCGATAAGAACATTTACAGCACCGCAAGAGACCTTTTCAAATGGAATGAAGTCCTTAAAAGAGGTACTTATGTCAGTGTAACTACCCTGCAGGACCTGGCCTATCAGCCCTATAGTCATGAAACCAGGGGCAACAAAAACTATGGATTGGGCTGGCACCTTTATTTCCCCAACGATGCTCCGCCCGTGATTTATCACAATGGCTGGTGGCATGGGAACAATACGGTTTTCAAACGACTCATTTTCGATGATGCAGTAGTCATCATTCTGGGAAATAAGTTCAACAGAAACATCTGGGCGGCAGGAAAAATGAGCTCCGTCTTCACCGGATTAGCCGATACCACCCTGCTCGAAAATTGATCTTCTTCCTCCGGGAAACAACCCCCTGTTTCAAGCGGTTTTATGTTCAATTCCCTTATTTTTACAGACTTTTTAAGTTAAAGACCAGACATTCATAGCTTATGACGCAACAAATCATTTATGCAGTACCGGTTATGGGTATTATCGGACTGCTTTTTACCCTGATTAAGTTCAATTGGGTTTCCCGCCAGGATGCCGGTACCGACCGGATGAAAGAAATCAGTAACTACATTGCGGAAGGAGCCATGGCCTTTTTGAAGGCTGAATACAAGATTTTGACCTATTTCGTGATTGTTGTTGCTCTCTTGTTGGGTGTTTTGGGTTATTCTGATAAAAATAGCCACTGGAGCATTGCCATTGCATTTATCATTGGGGCACTCTTTAGTGCTCTGGCCGGTTTCATCGGAATGAAAATAGCAACCCGTGCCAATGTACGCACCGCGCAGGCTGCCAGAAGCAGTTTGAGTAAGGCATTGCAGGTATCGTTTACCGGAGGTTCGGTTATGGGTATGGGTGTGGCAGGTCTTGCTGTACTTGGTTTGGGCGGCCTCTTCATCATCATCCGCCACTTACTGGCTCCCGGTGCTGCTGTTGACAGCGAAGAAATGAAAAGAGCCATTGAGGTGCTCACCGGCTTTTCTCTGGGTGCAGAAAGCATTGCCCTTTTCGCACGGGTGGGTGGAGGTATTTATACCAAAGCTGCCGATGTGGGTGCCGACCTGGTGGGTAAAGTTGAAGCAGGAATTCCGGAAGATGATCCCCGCAACCCCGCCACCATTGCCGACAATGTTGGAGACAATGTGGGTGATGTAGCCGGAATGGGTGCCGATCTTTTCGGAAGTTATGTAGCGACCGTACTCGCCACAATGGTTCTGGGTCGCGAAGTTACCACAGCCAATCAACAGCCATTGATCGATCAGTTTGGAGGTATTTCAGCCATTCTCCTCCCCATGATGATTGCCGGTGTAGGTATCCTCTTTTCCATCATTGCTACTTTCTTTGTTCGGATATCTGATACTGCCGGTATTAATACTTCCGGTGTTCAAAAAGCCCTGAACATGGGGAATTGGGGCTCGATCGTCCTCACTGCAATTGCCTGTTATTTTCTTACGATTTATATTTTACCCGATACCATGGTATTGCGTGGATTCACCTTCACTCCCATGAATGTGTTCGCAGCGATTTTGGTGGGACTGGCTGTAGGAACGCTGATGAGTATCATTACTGAGTATTATACTGCCATGGGTAAACGCCCTGTAAACAGCATCATCAAACAATCCTCTACCGGGCATGCAACCAATATTATCGGGGGACTAGCCATTGGTATGGAATCTACTTTCCTGCCCATTCTTGTCTTGGCAGCCGGTATTTATGGCTCTTATTACTTTGCCGGTCTCTTCGGTGTTGCCATCGCCGCAGCAGGTATGATGGCTACGACTGCCATGCAACTTGCCATCGACGCATTCGGACCGATTGCGGACAATGCCGGAGGAATTGCAGAAATGAGTGAATTACCCAAAGATGTTCGTGAAAAAACAGATATACTCGATGCAGTTGGAAATACAACCGCTGCCACCGGTAAGGGTTTTGCCATCGCTTCTGCCGCCCTTACTGCACTGGCGCTATTTGCCGCATTTGTTGGTATTGCGGGAATTTCCGGCATCGACATCTACCACGCTGATGTTCTTGCAGGTCTTTTCGTTGGAGGCATGATACCCTATTTGTTTTCTTCACTGGCCATTCGTGCCGTAGGTGAGGCAGCCATGTCAATGGTGGAAGAAGTACGCCGACAGTTCCGCCAAATCCCCGGGATCATGGAAGGGACCGGAAAACCGGAATACGATAAATGCGTTGCCATCTCTACGGAAGCATCATTGAAAAAAATGTTGTTACCCGGTGCCATCGCCATCATCAGTCCTTTGGTGATTGGTTTCGGATTGGGTGCAGAAGTACTGGGCGGATTCCTGGCAGGAGCAACCGTTAGCGGTGTACTGATGGGTATGTTCCAGAACAATGCCGGTGGGGCTTGGGACAATGCCAAGAAATCCTTTGAAAGTGGTGTTGAAATCAATGGTGAAGTGTATTACAAGAAATCTGAACCACACAAGGCATCGGTTACTGGGGATACGGTAGGAGATCCTTTCAAAGACACTTCCGGTCCATCTATGAATATCCTGATCAAGTTGATGTCGATTGTTTCTCTTGTTATTGCACCTACTTTATCTCATTTGCATGCTGATAAAGCAAAGGCAGCAGGTCTTCAAGAGCGTCAGGTAGAAGTAATTCTTACCGACTCCACTACCAATATCACCACTATTCAGGGCGCTGCCGGTCAAAGTACGGTAGTTGCAATGGAAGAAAAAAAAGGAAATCCCATGCAATTGATGGAAGCCCTTAAAAAGGATGGATTTGCTACAAATGGTAAACTGGAAGTACTTTATGAAAATGGCATTTTGAAAGTTAATGGAAAAGACCTGGATTCTGCAGCAACTGCTCCCTACAGAGCCCTGCTTCCCTCCACTCCATCCGCCAAACTCCAGTTACGCAGCCAATAATATTTTTTGTTTCATAAGATAAGAAGTCCGCCTCCTCACAGTGGCGGATTTTTTTTGTCCGCTATCTACATAGTTTAACAAAAATTAAATTGGGTGACAAACCGGGGCTTTGTAAATTGCTACGAATAAAATCGTATATATGGAAACCAATGCTGTTCCCAAGCCAACCGAGAGTGAATTGGCGATTTTGAAGGTATTGTGGGACAAAGGCCGGGCAAGTGTTCGGGAAGTGCATGAAGTGTTGAGTGAACACAAGAACAGTGGTTATACCACTACCTTGAAGCTCATGCAAATCATGCATGAAAAAGGAATTGTAAGCAGGGATGACAGCAATAAAGTACATATTTATCGACCTGCCATCAGTCGGGAGAATACACAGCAGCACCTGGTGGGAAAAATGATTGATACATTATTTGGGGGGAATAGCTCTCAATTGGTTTTGCAGGCGTTGGGCAACCATGTTCCCAATGCAGTTGAATTGCAGGAGATTGAGGCGCTAATTGCCCAACTTAAGAATAAGTAACCATGCAGGTAGAACACCTCGTTCGTTCATTGGTGTATGCTCTGGCGGATAGCTGCTGGCTGGCAGCCTTATTGTGGCTTTGCTACCACCTAATCAACTGGCTGATGGTGCTACAACCCATTCATGCCTATCGGCTGGCCGGAATTCTCGTTTCGTTTTTATTGATCGGATGGATTACCCTCTGGATCATGTATGTTTTGGGAGGAGTGCCTGTTCATGTAAAAATTGTAAATAATTATTTGTCTTCCGTCAAAATTGAAATTTCCTCCCTTTGGATATATGTTATTGCATGCATATATCTGGTTGGGCTGTGTTTTGAGATGATCCGTTTTTTTCGGGGAAGGTGGCAGCTGCAGTTCATGGCAGAAGATCATGAACCCTTACCGGAACATTGGCAGTCCGTTTTAGATCAGCATCTCCGGTGGAAGAACACGACACATTCTATTCGGGTGGCGCTGAGCAAAAAGGTGAGTTCACCCCTGACTTTTGGCTGGATCAAACCTCTAATTTTATTTCCACTAGAATCGGTTAATTATTTGGATATCAATGAATTTAAGTCGATTTTATTGCATGAATTGGCCCATGTCAGGAGAAATGATTTTTTCTTTCAAATCATCTTTGACTGGATGGAAATATTGCTCTTTTTCAATCCATTTGCACGTGATCTGTTTCAAACCATCCGGATAGAAAGAGAGAAGATTTGTGATGATGAAGTGGTACAAACGGGCATTTCGCCCCTTTACTATGTTTCCGCACTCCATCGATGTGCCAGTAATGGTTTTGCTTTGAGTGGAACATTGGGTGCAGTGAGCAAAGAAATGGAATTGTTGGAAAGGGTGCGAAGGATTACGCAAATCGGTGATAAAAAGAAAAAAACTGCACCTTCTTTGTTTTGGTCTGCATTGGCGGCAATTCTGGTTGGAATTCAATTTCCTGCTCTCCTTGTTCCGAATCCGTCGAAGGCCGGTCTGGGAATGGCTGTTGTTGAACAATTGAATCCAGTCATCCGGACAACCGCTAATAGTCCCCTGAATTCCCTTCCTTCACCCAAAAAGAAGAAAAATACAGATAAAACAATCACGAACGGACAGGTAATTGCTGGGAAAAAAATCAAGCAAACGGAGCAAGAATTTCCCGGCGCAGATTTAACTGATCCTACCCTACTTCATGCAGTAGGATGGCAGGAGAAGGATAAGGCCATTACTCTGTTCCGGGCGCTGGATCAGATCAGGCGTCCAACTCAAACGGAAGCAGGTAAGATGTTGCTGGAGGCGATGAGCCATTTAGGCCCGGAAGAAAAAATTGCTTGGTTACAGTTGATGAAAAAAAGATTGCTGCAGCCGCTATATGAAGCAACAGCTTCAGAACAATTTTCTTCGGTTGTACCGGAGTATGTTTTATCACTGCAAAAAGAAGAATTGAGATTAGAAGCCAAAGTGATGCTGTTGATCTGGATGAAATGGAAAGAGAAAAATCCGGGGTTGACTGAAAACATCATGGATCAGCATGGTTTGGATTCTTCATTAGCACCACTTATTTCCCAACAATAACCGTTAGTTGTATTTGTTGTGGTTGTATAAAAACATCCAGTTGCAGATGCGCAACGATCATGAATGGCGGGTTTTGAGAAGAGCCAGTTTTTTTTCGTTGCTTGCTGAGATTTTTATAATCCAAGCGAGTGCTATTTATTTTCAGATCATCGTATGATGGTGATGGAGCCGATGATTGGAGGCATACCATTTTTCAGGTTGATGATATAATAATACGTCCCAACCGGCAATAACTCTCCCTTGTATCTTCCGTCCCAAGGTTGGTTGTATCCGACACCAGAGAATACTATCTGTCCCAATCGATTCAACACTTGTACGGTGGCATTGGGGTGATCCCGCAGAAAATCCAATATCCAATAATCATTGATTCCATCCCCATTGGGTGAAAAAGCATTGGAAAATACGGGAATGGTATTGGGCGGATAGAGCAAGAATTTAAATCCGCCGAGGGATCCTGATCCACCGGGGGTAGTGAGGTACAAAGATCCGGAGGCGCCCGAACCCACGACTACTATTAGGGTGGTGGAAGAAAGCACCTGAAAGGAAGCAACGGGTACACCACCGAGAGAAACTTCCGTTGTGCCGGTCAGGTGGGCACCGGTAACGGTCATCAAAGTACCTGTGGCTGCACTGGTGGGGGTAAATGAATTGATGATGGGTGCAGGTATGAATGTAAAGCCACTGAGTGTTGCTCTCCCACCGCTGGTGATCAATTCAAGAGAGCCAGAAGATCCGCTCCCGACAGTGGCCAATACAGATGAGGAAGTGATGCGTCTAAAGGAAGCAACAAAACTTCCTCCCAGTTTAATGGAAGTGATATCGTTCAAATTTGCACCTGTTATAGTAATGATGTTCCCTTTACCTGCTGCTTTGGGCGAGAAGTCGATCAGGGTTGGGGGAGCAATGAACAAAAATCCGTCCATTGTTGCTTTGCCTCCGGGTGTGGTAACCGCTAGCGTACCGGATGATCCGGTGCCTACTTCTGTCAAAATAAATGTTGAGGAGACAACTGTAAAAGAAGCCACCAGTGTTCCACCAAGTGAAATGGCTGATGCTTCTGAGAGATGAGTTCCTGCAATGTTTATGATGGTTCCGGCAGCAGCTGATTTAGGCGCAAAGGAAATGATATTGGGGGTGGGTATGAAAGTAAATCCATTCAGCGATGTTGTTCCTCCGGGTGTGGTTAGACTCACAGCACCTGTTGAGCCTGCACCTACCTGTGCAAGGACAGAAGAAGAAGAAACAATGGTGAATGATGATACGGGAGTGCCACCTAGCGACAGGTTGCTTGTCCCGTTCAAATTATTTCCCGTAATGGTTATGATAGCGCCGGATGCTGCAGTGTTTGGCAGGAAGGAAGTAATAACCGGTGGAGGAATGAATGTAAATCCACTGCGTGTTACTGTTCCTCCTGGGGTTGTCAGACTCACATCACCTGTTGAACCGGTACTTACTCTGGCAATGATGGAGGTAGATGATACAACCGTGAAGGCTGATACGGGAGTGCCACCGAGTAAAAGACTAGGTGTCCCGGTCAAATTGTTTCCCGCAATGGTTATGATAGCGCCGGATGCTGCAGTGTGTGGCAGGAAGGAAGTAAT
>JBJTTC010000056.1:0-9737 GCA_046079965.1 Sediminibacterium sp.
CCCAATTCCGCCAGCAGCGATCTCTTCAGGGAAGGCGCCCGCCAGGTGAGCTCCGGCGAAACCCGGGCCAACTTTTCATAGGCCTGCTTGCTGATTTGTTCCACTGCCGAAAAAGAAACTTCCGGTAACGTATCGCCCGGAATAACCGACCGGTTAACATTCATTGATGTTATCAAGCGGTCATTGAAGTTAATCAACTCTTCCAGTGTATATTCAGGTTTACCCAACTGGTGCGTATCACCTATCGTTGGCCGATCATAATTGAGTCCCCAAAAAACCTTAAATATCACATACAACCATAAGCCGGCAACCAGGACACGTTGCAGTAATTGAGCGGTATCGGACTTCCGCTTGCGGACAAATCTGTAGAATATCCACTTAGCAATTCCAACAATCAGGTAGAAAATGCCCCCCGCATAGATCAAATCACCCAGTGAAATGGGCACCCATCCGGAAATTGTACGCAGTGCTCTACTGAACACCGGATAAAAACCCCGGGAATAATATTGCTCCACTGCTGAGGGAAAAAAGGAAAAAATAACCAGTAGTAATACCGCCATTAAAAGAAATCGGTTTTCCCGGCTGAATTGTAGTACCCCCTTTTTCAAGCTATCCATACAGCAAATATCCGCAGAAAGCCGAGAATGTGGTAACCCTCACAGAATCAGCAAGTTCAGATAATGTTGGTAGATAATTTCTATTGTCGTACCTTTGCCCACCCATAAATGGACTGTTATGAGCCAGCGCCGGGAATTTGAGATTGCGTTTGTTGGGCTAAAACCGGGTTTGCATCATTACGAGTACAGGGTGGACGATAAGTTCTTTGCTTCTTTTGGACCCCAGGATTTCAGTCATTGTGAAGCCAATATCCGGCTAACGCTGGATAAAAAAACCGGTTTCATGCAATTGAAATTCGACATTGACGGAACAATACAAGGTATTTGCGATAAATGTGGTAACTCCCTCCCGCTTCAATTGTGGGATGAATTTACCCTGATCGTGAAACTGGTTGATGACCCCGATACGATGAATGAACAGGAAGAAGATCCCGATGTATTTTATATCGGTCGCGGTGAAAGCCACCTCTACCTGTCCAACTGGATATATGAATTCATCATCCTTAGCATACCTTTTCAAAAGATATGTGCCGATGCTGAAAAAGGCGGTCCTTACTGCAACCTGGAAGTGTTGGAAAAATTGAAACAACTGGAACAGGGTGTGAAAAGCGAAAACAAAACCATCTGGAAAGGTCTCGACCAATTCAAAGACCTGACTGATAATAACTGACCATCTAAATTTTGATGATATGCCGAATCCGAAACGCAGACACTCTCAACAGAGAAGTGCTAAAAGAAGGACCCACTACCTGGCAGAAGAAGTGACCCTGAGCAAAGACGCTACAACCGGTGAAAACCATGTTCGTCACCGCGCCCATGTAAGTGAAGGAAAATTGTACTACAAAGGAAAGCTCGTGGCAGAAAAAGCCCCGCCGAAAGCTTAATTTGTTCGTAAACCCCTTTATTCCCAACATGAGTATGCACATTGGTCTTGACATGATGGGTGGCGATTACGCTCCCCTCGAAGCTGTCAAAGGACTTCAGGAATTTTTACACAAGAATTCATGGAATGCCACCATTCATTGTATCGGTGATGAATCTCTATTGCTCCCCCTGTTCGAATCCCATTCCATCGTTACTTCCTCCTTAAAGATTGTTCACGCAGAAGACAACATCGGCTACCATGAACATCCTACCAAGGCATTGCGTGAAAAAACAAAGTCATCCATTGCCATCGGCTTTCGTCTTTTGGCAACCGGTGAATTGGATGCATTCATCAGCGCCGGTAATACAGGGGCTATGTTGGTGGGTGCAATGTTCAGCATCAAACCCATCGAAGGCGTTGTAAGACCAACCATCTCCTCTGTTATTCCCAAACTAAATAGCTCCACCGGATTGCTGCTGGATGTCGGTCTGAATGTTGATTGTAAGCCGGAACAGTTGAACCAGTTCGCCATATTGGGTAACTTGTATGCGAAACACATCCTTCAAATAGATGAACCCAAAGTTGCCCTGATGAATGTGGGTGAAGAAGAAGGCAAAGGCAACCTACTGGCTCAAGCTACCTATCCCCTGCTGAAAGAAAACAAACACATTCATTTCATCGGCAATATCGAAGGCAGAGATCTTTTCAATGACAAAGCTGATGTAGTTGTCTGCGATGGTTTCACCGGAAACATACTTCTCAAAATGGCTGAGTCCGTTTATGACCTCACCATTCAACGTGGTATCCAAGACGACTATTTCCAACGCTTCCATTACGAAAACTACGGCGGCACACCGGTTCTAGGAGTTGCCAAGCCAGTTATAATTGGTCACGGCATCAGCCATGCGCGCGCCTTCCAGAACATGATACGCCTCGCCTGCAAAATGGTAGAGCGTGATATCTGTGGAAAAATCTCTCAGGAACTGCTCTCCTGATTTACTCCTTACCCTTTTCGTTCCCACCGAATCAACTAACTTTGTACAAACAAGTGTTAGTTTATGTGGTTGAACAATGTGCTTGAGACCATCGGTAATACCCCACTGATTCGTTTGAATAAAATCAGTCGGGAAGTACCCTGTACCCTGCTCGCCAAGGTTGATTATTTTAATCCGGGGAACTCCATCAAAGACAGGATGGCACTGAAGATGGTGGAAGTCGCTGAACAGGAGGGAAAATTGAAACCCGGTGGCACCATCATTGAAGGCACCAGTGGAAATACAGGTATGGGACTAGCCCTGGCGGCCTGTGTGAAGGGATATCACTGCATTTTTGTTACTACGGACAAACAATCAAAAGAAAAGGTGGACATACTCAAAGCCCTGGGTGCAGAAGTCATTGTTTGTCCGACCAACGTCTTGCCCCAAGATCCGCGCAGCTATTACAGTGTAGCCAAAAGACTTTCGCAGGAAATTCCGAACTCGATGTACATGAACCAGTACGATAATCTTGCCAACCGACAGGCACATTATGAGAGTACGGGTCCGGAAATCTGGGAACAGACAGAAGGAAAAATCACCCACTTGGTTTGTACCGCAGGCACCGGAGGAACCATCACCGGTACTGCCATGTACCTCAAAGAAAAAAATCCAAACATCCAAATTTGGGCCATTGATGTGTATGGATCACTTCTAACCAAGTATTACAAGACCGGAGAAATCGATATGTCCGAAGTTCATCCTTACATTTCTGAGGGTTTCGGGGAAGATTTTGTTCCCGGCAATTACGACATGCGCTTCATCGATCACTTTGAACAAGTGACAGACAAAGATGGGGCTGTGATGGCCCGGCGCATAGCGCGGGAAGAGGGACTATTCTGCGGCTATAGTGCCGGAAGTTGTCTGCAAGGATTGATGCAGTTGAAGGACAGATTGAAAAAAGATGATCTCGTCGTTTGTATTTTTCATGACCATGGAACCCGTTACATTGGTAAAATTTATAACGATCAATGGATGATGGAACGGGGCTTTCTGGAAGTAAAAACCTTCAAAGACATTGTCAACGGTCGCAGGGGAAAATCGTTACTCACACTCGATGTTAATGATACAGTTGCCAATGCGGTTGAGATAATGAAAAAGTACAACATTGAACAAATCCCTCTGACTAAAGAGGGGAATATTTGCGGGGCTGTAAGTGAGAATGGACTCTTTCAAAAAGTTTTCAGCAACCCCGATATCCGACATGAAACACTTGCTGCCGTGGCAGAATCTCCTTACCCTGTTGTTCCCTTTGAAACACCGGTGGAGAAACTCGGACAATTAATCAACAAAGAAAATGGCGCTGTATTGGCCAAAGATGAGAAAGGTGAATTTCATATCGTTACCAAGTATGATGTGATTCAAACCCTGGCTCAATAAAGCTAAATGAATGCTAACATTCGTTTGCTATCAATGAAGTAAATTGCTGCTTAATTCATTACCATTAAATAGTTAGTCATGGGAAAATACAGTGCCGGGGTTCTGTTTGGCGAAGAGCTAGCCGCTTTATACGAAGATGCCAAAAACAATCATTTTGCATTGCCTGCCATCAATACTACGGGTAGCAATACAATCAACGCTGTTTTAGAAACAGCTGCGAAGGTTAACTCCCCCGTTATCATACAGTTTTCCAATGGTGGTGCCCAGTTCATGGCGGGAAAGGGAATGCCAAACGACCAATTACAGGCAAATATCTCTGGTGCCATTGCGGGAGCTACCCATATTCATCAATTGGCTAAATACTATGGCGTACCGGTTGTTGTTCATACTGATCATGCTGCCAAAAAATGGTTGCCCTGGATTAGTGGATTGCTCGATGAAGGTGAACAATTTTTTAAAGAAAAGAAACGTCCACTGTTCAGCTCTCACATGCTTGATTTATCGGAAGAGCCACTCGAAGAGAACATTGAAACATCAGCGGCTTTCTTCCGCCGCATGGCGCCCCTGGGCATGAGTATTGAAATTGAATTGGGAGTAACAGGTGGTGAGGAAGATGGCGTTGACAACAGTGGTATTGAAAACGATAAATTATATACCCAGCCCCAACATGTGGCATATGCCTACCGGGAATTGAGTGCAATTGGAAATCTCTTTACGGTAGCTGCTGCATTTGGTAATGTGCATGGTGTGTATTCTCCCGGCAATGTTGAATTGCGTCCGGTGATTTTACACAACAGCCAGCAATATATACAGAAAGAATTCGGAACCGGTGAGAAGCCCGTGTATTTTGTTTTTCATGGGGGCAGTGGTTCACCGCAACACCAGATTCGTGAAGCCATCGGATATGGAGCCATTAAGATGAACATCGACACCGATCTTCAATGGGCCTTTTGGGATGGGGTACGGCATTTCTATCAAAAAAATGAAGCATTCCTGCAAGGGCAGCTAGGTAATCCCGAAGGGGCAGATAAACCCAATAAAAAGTATTATGACCCAAGGGTATGGCTGCGGAAGGCAGAGGAGTCTTTCAGTAAAAGACTAGTAACTGCTTTTGAGGACCTGAATTGTCTCAATCGGAATGCCTGAGATCACCTTCTTGCATAAGCATCACTGATGTCTTTGTGGCGTTTTTTAATTTCCCCATCCTCGGGGAACATATTGAGAGCACTGTCAGCCATTAACTTGAGACGGGTATTGGCACCTTGACTGGCGTTCAGTATGTTGCTCAAATAATGGTTCCACCCGAAGGCCTCTTTGGGATGATATCGGTTGTACAATGCAAATCCCTTTTGCAGACCAGTGGTATCGTATGTACGGGCAACACAAGCCATGTAAGTTTGATAATAAGTTTGGTTGCGGGGTCTTTCAAAAAAACAAAGTCTGGCAAAATAGGCGGCGCTATCCCAGTTTTGTTTTTCATAATACATATTGGCTCGTATATTTTCAACATACATCATGTAGGGATTGGCTTTTGCTCCTCTGCGGAGGAAAACATCGGCTTCTGCATCGCGTTTGTTGCGCCAGAGATACATGCCCAGCATACCTTCGATGGGTTGCACTGTATTGGAAACAAGGTTAGGCAATGAAGGAAATGCATTCACTACTTCATCAACTGGTGCTGTTATTGTACCGGCATTCAGTTCCTGCACATAAAGATTTTGTGCAACGGAGGAACGCCAGATGAGGAACCCAATATAAATAGTGGGTAAAAGAATCAAGCCGACAACAAAAGAATAGATTGTTGCTAACCAATTACTGATTGACTGAGCATTTTCACGGGCAGAAAAATGAGAATAGGCCAGCAAAACAGACATTCCTGAAACAGCGAACATCAGTTGATTCATAGGTTCCTCTTTGGGGAAGTTAAGGGCACTGTCATTGGCAAATGCAATAACGGCAACCAGAGAGAAGAAACCAAAGAGCGAAACCAATGGGTCAGTTGCTTTAAAAAAAGTAACCAGACCATACACAAGCAAAAAAACAAAGATGGCTATATAGAGAATGCCGCCTCCCCAACCCAGTTCAGCAAAATATTCAAGAAAGTCGTTGTGTGCATGTATGGGTACTATCAATCCATCATTGAATTCCCTGGAGTAGGGTATGGAGGCGAGTTTCCAGTTTCCGAAACCACAACCGCCAATTGGGTGACTAAGCGTATATTTCCAGGCAGCGTCCCAGAGTTTCAATCTTTCTTGAGTGCTACCCTGATTGGCATCAACGATCTCGATCACTCTTTTATCTACCGAACTAAATCCTTCCGGAGTTGCATTGGAATCACTGTAGGCATATTGAGCATAATTGGTAATTACACGAGATGAGATGACTGCCATACCGACCAAAGCCAATCCCATCAAAACCCTTACAACAAGCGTTGTTGTCTTTTTTTCTCTTAAGAAGAAGATGAATGCCGCCAGCAAATAGGCAACTACTGAACCTATGATTGCAATAAGAGTTGTTCGGGAATTCAACAGAAATATGGTATTAGCTGCCAGAAAAAACACGAGTGAATACCAAATCCGCCAAACATTTTTAAAATAGAAAACCCCCAGGAGCACAAATGGCACTTTCACTACCATTGCAGCCGCATAAATATTTTTATTCCCCGCATTCAGTCGCATGGTTAAAACCATTTCGGAAAAAGCCAATTGTCCGCTTCCCATAAAGAAATACAAAAGAGAAATGCTTGCCTGAACAAAAAGGAAAAAAGAAACAACGCCCAAAATAGAAGGGATCAGGTCCGTGCGGCGATAAAAAACAATGAAAAGATGAAACAATGTGAAAAGGGCAGTTAGCAGACGAACCAGACAAACGATTGTTTCTGTTGGATTAATGGCATAGACCAGCGAAATGACAGCAAGCAACCCAAGAGCCAGATATACCCATACCAGACGAAGCGATAAAAGAAATCGAATGGATTCCTGGTAGTTGTCTCTCTGAAAATATATGATGGTAATGGCAATGGCATTCACCAGCATTAAATAGAACCATTGACTTCCCAGGTACTCAATGCCATCCCAAGGGGTAATCCATTCAACACCCATAAAAAGAACCAAAATAAAAATGGGTAAGCGACTGAGCCAATTAAATGAAGGAGTAGCTGAAGGTGTAGTACCTGCAGAAGATGAAATCGGTGAATTAGTTTCAGGATTCCTGGAAGTATATTTTTTATTCTTTTTCATGGGATAAAATAGACTACATCGAAAGATGGGGCTTATTGGGTTACAAATTACACAAAATTCAGAATTGATGAGCCTGTTTTGGTTTCGATTGAGGATATCTGAAGGAGAAAGGATGATACAAATATGTATTATCTTTATCCACTGAACTTTTTTTACTTCATGAAAAAAGATAAACAGGAAGATCTGGAAGCCAATCTGACCGGAGAAAATAATCCGGCAGATGACGCAGCAAAACCGAGGTGGTTCAATCGCATACGGAAGGGTATTCTAACGTCCACTGCCGATAAAAAAGAAACCCCCGAGGGTTTATGGAATAAATGTCCCGAATGCAGTCATATTTGTACCACATCCGAATTAAAAGAAAACTTGTTTGTTTGTCCCAAGTGTAATTACCACCACCGGATAGGCAGTCTGGATTATTATGACCTTCTTTTTGGTGAAGATCAATACGAAGAATTGTTTGATAACATTCGCAGTAAAGATGCCTTAGGTTTTACCGATTTAAAATCTTATCAAAAAAGACTCGATGATATTCATGCAAAAACTGATTTGCATGATTCTATGCGGGTGGCTGTAGGAAATATTTCAGGTGAGAGGGCGGTGATTGCTTGTATGGATTTCGAGTTCATCGGCGGCTCTTTGGGAAGTGTGATGGGTGAAAAATTCAGCCGGGCAGTTGATTATTGCATAGAACATCGCCTACCCTACATTGTCATTAGCAAGAGTGGTGGTGCGCGTATGATGGAAAGTGCTTTTAGTCTAATGCAGTTGGCGAAGACCAGTGGAAAGCTTTCACAACTGAGTGATGCAACATTGCCTTATATCTCTGTTCTCACCGATCCTACTTTTGGTGGTATTTCAGCCAGCTTTGGGATGTTGGGGGATGTTAACATTGCGGAACCGGGTGCCCTCATTGGTTTTGCCGGACCGAGGGTTATCAAGGAAACCATCAAAAAAGATTTGCCTGAAGGTTTTCAGCGAAGTGAATTTTTACTGGAACATGGGTTTCTGGACTTTATTACTGAGAGAAAACACATGCAGGAAAAGCTGGTGCAACTCATACGCCATTTTCGACAGTAAGCAAAGTCATTTCATCTTCTTAACTTTTTTCCCTACAACCGAGGATGGCACAGGAAATGAATAACCGTCAGGCGTATTTCAATTACCACATTGATGACAAATATGTGGCTGGAATAGTATTGCTTGGTTCGGAAGTAAAATCCATTCGGGAGGGAAAGCTCAGCTTTCAGGATTCATTTGGATTCTATGATAGCGGGGAATTATGGCTGCGGGGACTTTACATTGGTGAATATTCCAAAGGAACAGTCAACAACCACCTCGCAGTGCATGATAGAAAGTTATTGCTCAGCAAGAAAGAATTAAAAAAATGGGAGGCCCGAATGAAAGAAAAGGGACTCACCATTGTACCGCTGCGTGTATTTTTCAATGAAAAAAACCTGGTAAAAGTCGAAATAGGATTGGCCAGGGGGAAGAAATTACACGATAAAAGAGATACCATCAAAACGAGGGAAGTTACCAGAGAAATCAGGCGCCACCTTAAATAATGGCAGATTGGCTATGTTTTAGTCCTCGTATTTTCTTTTGGATTCTTCCTTGTATTCCATCTGTTCCATCAGGGCTTCCGGGGTCGGATTATTTGTAAGCGCGCTTGCTACCCAAAACAGCAACAAAAAAATAATGATGCCGGGTAATAGTTCCTGCCAACGCATCCAATAGCCCCACCAATGATAAACGGCACCCTTGGATGGATTGGATGCTTCATAGATCACTTCTACTTTTTCACCTGCATGATAGCGGTGTAAAAGATACAAAGCGCTCACCCGTAATTCTTCGTAACCGGTATGGTAAATGGCAAAGGGTTCTACTCTACCTTGCGCATTTGTATCTATAACAATGGTCGCCGGCACCTTCTCACCATCAAAGAAATCAGGTTGACGGGTTGTTATCAGAAAAGCAGCATAACAAACAAGGAATAATATGACCAGGACACGTGCCAGTTGGAAATATTGATGCGACGTAAAAAAAGCTTAGTTAGCTAGACTCCTGAAATCTACAGGTACCAGTTTGCTCACTCCAGGCTCTTGCATGGTTACCCCGTAAATGACATCTACAGTACTCATGGTCTGTTTGTTGTGGGTAACAATGATGAACTGAGAGTTGTCGCTGAATTTCTTGATCATTTGTGTAAACTTACCAACATTGGCATCATCCAGTGGCGCATCTACTTCATCCATGATACAGAAAGGAGCTGGTTTGATCAGGTAAATGGAGAACAACAAAGCTGTTGCAGTGAGTGCTTTCTCTCCCCCACTCAGTTGGGTGATGGAAGATGGCTTTTTGCCCTTTGGCTTGGCAATGATTTCAATACCGGTTTCTGCAAGATTATCAGGATTGATGAGCATCATATCAGCTGTATCTTCTTCGGTAAACAAGGCCTTGAATACCCGCTGAAAATTCTCTCTAACCTGATGGAAGGTATCCAGGAATTGCTGATTGGCGGTAGCCTCAACTTCGTCAATAGTTTTCATCAGACTTTCCCTGGCTGAAACAAGGTCATTTTTTTGTTCGAGTATGAATTCAT
>JBJTTC010000057.1:0-7718 GCA_046079965.1 Sediminibacterium sp.
TCACTGGAACTAGCTGCTTTTCCAACTTTTGAGGCGACGCGCAATACATCTTCTGATTGCTTATAATCATAGGCACCCCATTGATTGAAGTTTTTATTGAAAATAAGTGTGGCATCGCCATTGGCAGCAGTCAACACAAAAAAAGCGTATTTACCTGCTGGAAGTGCTTTCCCCTCAACGGTTACATTGCGGGAAACTTCGATGGAGGTAGCTTCGTTCGCACCAGCTCTCCATATTTCTCCTGTTTTTGGTTCTACATCTTTACCGATCACCCTTCCTTTGAGGGCAGGTGAACTATAATCGATGGTGACTACAGCTCCGCTTTTCAGGGTTTCAGTAGCTTTTGCGGGTGGACTAGGCCGCTTTGATTTGTCATCTTGTGCAAATACGCTGGATGTAACCAGCAAAGAACCCAATAGGGCCAATGTGATCAATTTTTTCATGGTAAATATTTAATGTTATAACAAATAAACCGGTCCAGTGTTTGACCGATCTTGATTTCCTACAAAATTAGGTAGAAAATAATTGAGTCATGTGTTTTGGGATGAGCGGTAACGCGAGCGTTGGCTTTTGGCCGAACAATAGATTCATATCACCTGCCGGCCTGTTATCCTATTTTTTTTTCTAAAACCATGAATTCGAGTGGAAGCCGGGGTATTCCCAATGCTTGACCTACCGGAAATGGTTCACTTTCCCCGGAGGGAACATATCCATGCCGCATGTACCAGTCAATTAATTCATTTCTGAGTGAGATTACGGTCATTTTTATTCCCTGTTTCCCCAAAAAAAGGGCATAGGCCTCAGCTGTCTGTAACAGTTGCTTACCAATGCCCCTTGCCTGTAAGTCCGGCCGAACAGTTAACATACCTAGGTACAGCATGGATTCTTTGTCCTCCAGATAAACACAGGCACTAATGATATCAAACTCTGTATGAACAACCATAACCGATTGGTCACTGTCAATTTGTTTTGCCATGTGTTCCGGGTGAGTTCGAATGCCATCCAACAAATCCGCCTCAGTAGTCCATCCCTCACGGGAACCATCGCCCCGATAGGCACCATTCACGAGATGAACCAAGGCATCTACATCATGTATGTTAGCAAATCGCTGTTTTTGTGAGGGGAAAATAAAGTCTTTTCTCATTGATACTTTTAGCTCAATTTTTAAGTTACGATAAACGGGATGATTTAAAAAAAAAGCCCTGTGAAAAATTAATCCACAGGGCTTTCTTTTTCGCCAACCTGATTAAAAAGCAGGGTCAGCGGGGGTATTGGGGTTATTGTCGCGTTCGCGGAAAGGATAAGGCATATTACGGCGCTTCATTTCGGCATTGGCTCTGCCAAAGCGACGCATGTCTTCCAGTTTATTTGAACTCAGGTACAACTCGATGCAACGGTTGCGATACACTTCAGTCAGCAAACTGGCTGCATCAGTAGCACCGGTATAACCTGCAGCAATGTTGGCACCTACACCCAGCGGATCTCCGGCAGCAGTCTGTTGCAAAATTCCATCGATGATGGTTTTCGCAGTAGCTGCATCAGGAGTGGACTGGCGCAAGAGACATTCTGCACGCATCAGACGAACTTCATCAGGGAAATAAATAGGAATGGAACGAGTTGAACTGTTCCAAAATCCATTCAAGCGGAAACGAGGAGTTCCTGATGTTGCGATGGTAGTGTAGAAAGGAATGCGGGCATCAGTAACTTCCGGACGAATTCCTACAGGAAGTCCAAAAGTTGAATCTATCGGTGCATAAACGTTGTTGGAAGAAGTTACGTTAATGAAAACCGGGTTCGGATTCAGTGCTTCATAATTCATCACTGAAGTTCGGGTCAAATCAACTGCATTGGCTGCAGCCAGCGCTGTTGCAATGTTTCCGGCGTATAGACTGTAACGTGCTTTCAGGGCTTGCAGGGTATTGACAATATCAACACCGGCAGGAAGATCTGAATTAAATTGAGTAGAAATCGGCGCAGCACTGATAGCAGCCAAAGCTCTGTCGATAGCTGCAACAGCACGGGCATAGCCGGTTGCACGGGGAATGAAAGTGGAGGGAGAACTCACAGACCCACCAATGGTATCAGGAATATTTTCCCACAACATGCTCAGGTTACCCAAAGCGAGTGCTTTAAAAATAGAAGCATATCCCATCAAACCACTTCTGTAACCGGCATCAGGTAAATTCTGTGCACCTGATAAAACGGTATTCGCATCATAAATGGCTTTGCAGTTGCTGATCCAGAGGCTTCCTAGCAATCCGTTGTTACCATCTACAGATGCTCCACCTGCTGCCAGATTGGCCTCAGATATATTACCAATGTTCAAAACAAATGCTTCACCGGTAGTTAAGCCAACTGTACTCATCATACTAGGGTGAATGGTGAGGGCATAGGTACGTTGAACACCTACTGCAACCCCCATCAGTCCTTTCGGACTTCCCAATACCGACACATCCGATGCAGCATTGGGGTTGATGTATTCCTTGGTACAGGAAGCTGTTAATAAAGTCGCAGCCAGACCAAAGAAAACTGTAAGAGAATTTATACGTTTCATAAAGTAAGTTTTAAGTGTCAATTAAAATTTTGCCTGTAAACCTACACTGATGGTTCTAGGAATGGGTACTGAACCGAAATCAATACCTCTCAGAATGGTACTCTGACCACCGGCATTGACTTCAGGATCATAACCAATGTAATTGGTCCAAACCACCAGGTTTCTTCCAGTAAAGTTCACATTCAGGTCTTTTACGATTTTACCTACTTTACCTACACTGTAGCTAAGGGCAAATTCGCGGATGCGAACGTTACTACCGTCATCCACGCGCCATTCTTCAATGGTGTAAATACCTGTAGGAAATGCCGCTGTTGCATTGTAGCCACTGATGTATCCTCTGGGCAACTGTCCTCTGTGTTCGAGTTCAGCCACTTTACCATTACCCACACCTTGTCTGGTTCTGAAGTCGGCATTGAAAACAGAATTGCCTTTGGTAGCATCAATCTGAATGCGCAGGCTGAATTTTTTATAATTGAACTCGTTGATCAAAGTAGCAGTGTACAACGGATTGGGATTACCAATTATTTTCCGCAGCGGTACCCCAACAGGAATACCCTGTCCGGCTGGTCCACCCGGGTTGTAATTGGATTGTGTATAAGACAGAATGCTGTTCTGAGTACCGAATGCAACTCTTGGAATACCTGCTGGACTCAAATCCAGACCGGCATGGTTAGGAACACCAATGCTGTTCTTGGAGAAAGTTCCACCTGCAGTAGTTGCAAAGAAAGTACCATAGAAAACACCTACCGGTTGGCCTTGTATCAAAGCTACCGGGGCACCCTGGTTGGTTGGGAAAGTGATCAACGCGGCTCCGATGTTCAACACTTCATTTCTATTTCGGTTGTAAATACCAGTTATATTCCAGCTGAAATCTTTCTTTTTCACCGGAGTAGCTGAAAGCATGATCTCATAGCCGGTATTTTTCAGGTTACCGATGTTATCGAGCAAAGTAGAAAAACCTGCAGAAGGAGCAATGAAGCGATTCAACAACATGTCATTTACACGCTTGTCATACACGTTAAGATTCAAATTAATGCGGTTGTCGAGGAAAGCAAGGTCAAGACCAAATTCGACCTCTGTTTGTCTTTCCGGACCAACATTGGTGTTGGCCAATGTGCTGCTGGTGTTCAATGCAGTTCTGCTATTGAAAGAGGAAGCCGCATAAACATTGAAACGATCGTAAGCACCGATACCAGTTAAGTTACCGCTTTCACCATAGGCAAGTCTAACTTTTGCCAGATCCCACCATTTGCTTACGCCCAAACCTTTCCAGAATTTTGTTTCAGAAAGGATGAAACCTGCATTGGCTTTGGTATAAACCTGGTTACGCTTATCCGGTCCGAATACGGAAGAGGCATCTCTTCTGATCGCACCGGTAAGGAAGAATTGGTTTCTGAACTTGAAATTTTGTTGCAAGAAGAAACCACTGATTGACAATTCAGATCTTGAATCAGCACCGGGAATTGGGGTACTTGCACCGGTAACAGTTTCAACAAAAGGAGCCAAACCACGTCCCTGCAACATTACATAAGAGCTACGCTCATACTGCTGAGAGAAACCAACTTGGGTTACTGAACTGATGTCATTGGTAATGGAAGTGCTGTAGGTAGCATTCACATCGTGGTTGATGCCGAAGAAATTAGAAGTAGCTGCACTGGCATAACCATTTAGCGTTGGATCGCTGCTGGTAGTTCCACCGCCAAAGAAGGCAGCATTAACGTTATAGGCAAATGGTGGCATGAAGGTAGTTCCATTCTGCGCATAGTTGTCTATACCGAGTGTATAGTCAATCGTCAGGTTTTTCATTGGCTTCAACTTCAAGCCGAAATTCGTCAGAATACGGCTGGTGTTGTTGCGCTGTTTGAAATCTTCGATAACTGAAATCGGATTCACACGTCCCAGATTACCATGTGCTTTTAAATTGCCCAAGGCATCCCTGAACTTGAGGTCGTGGAAATTACCCAAAATGGTAACTGAGTTCATCGGACTGAAAAACGAGTTTCCATCGGGCTTTTCATTGGCTGAGCTATTCACGTAATTAAGACCGAGGTTCATGCTCATCCACTTATTGATCTTTTGATCAATGTTGCTTCTGAAACTGTACCGCTGGAAATCCGTGTTTCTGATGATTCCCTGGTTGAGGAAATAAGAACCGGAGAAAAAGTATTTGGTATTCTCAGTACCACCGCTAACAGATATATTGTTGTCCGTTCCCAGGGCTTCTCTGAAAATGATGTCCTGATAATCGTAACGGGTAACAGCGGTTGTGTTGGTAAGGGCGGGACTTAAAATGTCTTGTGTTTGAGCATTAACTGTACCTCCGAATTTTGTAGGTGCCTGGTTCACTTCCAATTTACTTCTCAAGCCGCTGAACATAACATTGCTGCTGAAACTAACCTGAGGAGCTCCGGATACACCGCGCTTGGTGAAAATCTGAATAACACCGCTGTTAGCACGTGATCCATAAATGGCAGCTGCTGCAGCACCATTCAAAATTTCCACGCGCTCAATATCAGCAGGATTGATATCTACCATTCTATTTTGACCAACAACGCCTACGAAGTTACCACCATCATATCCGACTTGTGTATTGGTAACGCGTGGAGTGTTGTTGTTCACGATTACTCCATCAACAATATAAAGTGGCTCAGAAGAAGAGTTCACTGAACTAACGCCTCTCAGACGAACACTCAGTCCGCCGGCAGGATCACCGCTGTTCTGCGTGATTACGGCTCCGGGTGTTTTGCCCTGTAAGGCCTGTAAAGCATTGCCTGCAGCTCCTTTGTTGAGATCGGATGCTTTTAAAGTGGCAACATAACTTCCCAACTGACGACGGGTAGTTCCAGCAGAAGTACCGGTTACTACTACTTCATCCAGCTTCGAAATACTGGGAGAAAGAGTGGCATCTACCGTATAGGACTTATCATTGCCTACGGTTAGATTTTTGGTCTGGTCACCCCAGCCGATGGCTGAGAAAACCAGGGTGTAATTGCCCGGTGTAAGGGCTGCCGAGAATGCATAATTTCCATTCAGGTCAGAAATGGTACCATACTTGGTTCCCTTTACTGTTACATTCACAGATTCTACAGTTGCTCCACCGGAGCCGCTGACTTTACCTGCAATGCGCACCTGGCCGTAAGAAATGACGGCGAATAGACTAAGGAAAATCGATAAATAGATTGGTTTCCATTTATCCCTCCTTTGGGTTGCTCGTGTGTTCATAAGGGTGGTTTAGGTTGTGAGGAATTATAAAATAGTTATACCGAGATCCCTATAAGGAGCCAGTGCAGGATCATTTTTATCCAGCTCCGTTATTAGGATATCAATTTGATTGAGGTTACAAATTTTTATTCGTTGTACTGAATTCAATTTCTCCGAAATAGACATGATTACTTTTAAATGCGATGCTTCCAACATGGCTTTTTTCAAAATCACTACATCCCAATCATTGTCTGTAATTCCCTTTTCCACATCCATGGCATTAACGCCCATGATACAAATGTCTGCCTGAATGGATTTAATCTTTGAAATGGCTTCCCCACCCACTGCAATTTGAGACTTTTTAGCAATTTTATCGCCAATAAAAATAACTTCAGAATGGGGATGCTGGGCATATTCAAATGCGGCAGGAATACTGCCGGTTAGAAAAGTAGCTTGCAATTGCTCGGGTAACATTCTCGCCATCTCAACTACTGTAGTACCCCCACCGGACAATACAAACATACCATCCTTTAAGAGAGTTATGGCTTTATTGGCAATGATCTTCTTTTGTTCCCCATAAAAAACATCCGACCGTAAATAAAAACTATTGAATGATTTGGACAACGCCCCCCCATGTACTTTGATCACTTTACCCTCTTCTGCCAACTCATTGAGATCTCTGCGGATCGTATCCTCCGAAACCTGAATTTCAGTGCTCAAATCAGCCGACAATACACTATTGTGCAAGCTAACCTGTCTTAAAATATATGCCTGTCTCTCTTTTTTGAGCATATTCGCAATCGTGGGCTACGAAATTATTACTTTTATGTCTGATTGAGCAAAAAAAAAACGCAAAAACTCGCATTTATACCCTTGCAAACACCTAAATTTCCGCACAAATGAACAAAAACTTACTCAAACTTTGCAAAATCGGGAATGCTGACAATAGATTGGTCATTGGATTAATGAGCGGTACTTCATTGGACGGACTGGATCTGGCTTTGTGTAAGATCACGGGTAGTGGTATCTCAACACACCTTGATCTACTTCATTTTACAACCATTCCCTATAATAGCTTTTTCCAGCAGCAGGTAAAAGAAGTATTTGCTCAAAAACACACGAGTTTAGAAAAGGTTTGCCTACTCAACGAATGGATTGGTCGCTACCACGGAAGTCTGGTGCTTGAATCGCTCGAAAAATGGGGAGTTAAGCCGGATCAGGTAGATCTGATAGCAAGCCACGGGCAGACAATCTATCACGCCCCTTCCTGGATGCACCGGGATGATAGGTTTCCCCATGCTACCCTTCAAATTGGCGACGGTGACCACCTTGCCTGCACCACCGGTATCATAACAATCTCTGATTTTCGACAAAAGCATCTGGCAGCAGGAGGGGAGGGCGCTCCCCTGGCTGTTTATGGTGACCACCTCATCTTTAGTAAAAAAGGGGAAAATCGCATCATGTTGAACATTGGTGGAATAGCCAACTTTACTTACTTACCCGGTACACTTGACGTATCTAAAATTTTCAGTACAGATACAGGCCCGGGAAATACAATGATGGATGCATTTGCTCAAAAATATTTCAATCAATCTTGCGACCGAAATGCTGCGATAGCATACAAAGGCAACTGGAATGGAGATTTATTGAATGAACTGGTTTCACATTCCTTCTTCTCCCAGTCATTTCCCACAACGACCGGACCGGAACTATTTAATTTGGAGTATTTGTATAGAGCTCAGGAAAAGTCTGGCACAAGTGGAATCTCTGCAGAAGATGTGATGCGTACCTTGAATAGATTTACTGCCTCTACTATTGCCCAGGCAATTCTGCGTTGTTGTCCGGCAGGAGAAAAAATGGAAGTATATGCCAGTGGCGGCGGGATGCACAATCCCCTTGTCATGAATCAATTAAAAGAAATGCTTCCTTCCTGTAATTTTCATACTACTGAACAACTTTCGGT
>JBJTTC010000058.1:0-3819 GCA_046079965.1 Sediminibacterium sp.
ATTTCGATTTTACTTACTATTTTTTGGCTTTTTCTCTCAGCGTATCTTCCGCTATTTATTTCTTTTAGTCTTTATTTTATAGGGCAGCATAGCATGACAGGATGGGATGATATAAGAAAATATCTAAAAATTAGTAATAGACAAATGTGGCTTCATTCATTACCCTTCCACTCCGCTGCCTGGATTTTTTTGCTGTGTTTTATCATTATTTTTCCTTCAACTCACTTTTTCCAAGAGCAGAATTTATGGGCGATATTTTTTGTTTTCATCTCCAGCATTAGCTTTCCACATGTTATTTTCATGAATTATGTATATACGTCAAAGAAATAAAATTTAAAAGGGCGTCTATTCATGCTTTTGACCTGTGAACTGTAAAAAGTTAGAACTAATTAAAAAAAGTGTGACAATTTTAGTATGCTTGTATTTTTGTTCTTGGGACTAAAAACCAGCCCAATACAGGCTTTTGGCTCAATGGCGGGCGAAGTGTTAAATTGAACATTCCACCTCGCATCAACTTTAGTGGTGTATGGACAGCTTTGTGCTCCGAAATCCGCTTCTTCGCAAAGCCGCAAACCGTTATCGGCAAGCATAACGAGCGACACCACCGACAGCCTTAACCAACAATTAAAAAGCAAAATAAAAAAATGAATAAAGATTTAGCTAACCGCCTAAAAGAAGTATTACTAAACGGAAAATGGATTGCTAATACCAATTTCAAGGAACAAATAACAAGTATAAGTTGGGAGCAAGCAATTGAAAAGGTTGAAAACTTGAATACGATTGCATTATTGACTTTCCACGTAGACTATTATTTAAAAGGAGTGCTAAATGTGTTTCAAGGTGGAAATCTTGAAATTAAAGACAAATACAGCTTTAATATGCCAGAAATAACGTCTGAAACGGATTGGCTTAACTTAGTGAACGAATTTGTAAGCAATGCCGAAAAGTTTATAAGTCACGTTGAAAAAATGGACGACAACTTATTGACACAACCATTTGTGAAAGAAGAATACGGAAGTTATTTACGAAATATTGAAGCCCAAATTGAGCATAGTTATTATCACTTAGGGCAGGTTTCATTGATTAAAAAGTTGATAATACAGAGACAATAAAATGAACTATTCAAAGAATGAAAGTCTCATAACGACAAGAATGCCAGCCACTAACAGCCGTTTTGCAAAAGCGGGGGTTTCGTGCTTCTATGACAGTGAAGTGCTAAATTCAAGCTTTGTGCATCTAATGAAGTTTAGTGCTGAAAATCCCCGCCTTCGCAAAGCGGCAGATCGTTAGCAGAAATTTATAACCCGAAAAACGATATGACAATAAAAGATATTTTATATGAATTTTTAAATTTTATTAAACGACCTGACGACAATGAATTTAGTTTGAAATTTATACAGAAATTTAAAGTTTTTACAATACTTCTTCTTTTTGAAATAATCTTTTCTTTTGTATTTTTTTTTCCTCTAATTGACATAATTGATAATTATGAAAATATTAAACAACCTAAAATTGATTATTCTGAAACAATTTTTTATTCATTTTTTCTTATGGTTCTTTTAATTCCTTTTTTTGAAGAATTAATTTTTAGGTACTTATTACGTTACAAAAAGTTTAAATTAAAACTTATTAACAGGTTAATATGGAATAGAATATTTCCTTATTTAGTATATTTTCTAGCAATAAGTTTTGGGATTATACATATCTCAAATTATGAAAATAAGAGTACTTTATTCTTACTTCTTTCTCCATTAATTGTATTAAGCCAATTGTTTGGTGGATTTGTAATTACATTTATTAGAGTAAGAATTAATTTTATTTGGGGATGTCTTTATCATTTTATTTGGAATTTTATATTTATCATATTTTTACCACTCGCTGAAAGTCACTTTTCTAATCCATTTGAAGATATTACTCCAGATTATAAAGTGAAGATAATTGAAAAACCATTTTTTAATAAAGATGAACATCAAATACTAAAAATAGATAGTTTAAAAACGAAAGTAAAGAAAATTCAAGTTAAACAATATTCTTTACAGCATTTATTAGATACACTATACTACAAAGACAAATATTATGTTGATGATGTATTAATAAATATAGACTTTAATGCAGTAGATTATATTACAAAAGAAGAATTTTTGAAAATTTTAAAGAAGAATTACGAAATAGAATAAAAACTTCTGCTAACATCATATTTGCAAAAGCGGGGGTTTCGTGCTTCTATGAAAGTTTAGTGCAAGGTTCAAATTTAGTTTGTCAAATGAATATTTGTGCTAAAAATCCCCGCCTTCGCAAATATGAGAACCGTTATGCGATATTTTAGGACGACCCTAACACAGCCGACAGAATAATTTAATTTGCCAAATCACAAACAAAATTCAAAATGAAGAAAACACTTGTGTCAATCACACTCCTATTTTCATTGAGTTGCTCGGACAATAAAAAGGCTGACACTGAAAATTATATTGCAGGGTTTAAGACAATTCAAACGCAGGATTCAACAAGAATTTATAAACCTAATACAGACACGACTGATTATTTACATTTTAGACCCCTTGACATTGACGTTTGGTATCCAGTAAGTGCATCAACAAAGGACACATCTATTTTATTTCGCAACATATTGGGACTTTTAGAAAAAAGAGCAAACTATTACACCGCTTCAAATGCTGGAAATGGTATGACCCAGCAATTAGCTCAATATTTTTGTGATGGTTTAAAATGTTCAGACTCAACAAAAGTGCTGAACTTTAAAACCAAAAGTTTTATAAATGCCAAACCAATTGAAGGTAAATTTCCTTTGATTATTTATCTATCAGCCTTCAACGGAATGAGTTACGAAAATTTCTCATTGTTTGAAGAATTAGCAAGGAAAGGGTTTGTAGTTGCGTCAATAAGTTCTATTGGTCGTTTCCCTGGAGATATGACAATGAAAAATGAAGATTTGATGGAACAAGTTAATGATGCAATTGCAACATTGACTAATCTGAAAGGAAATTTAAATATTGACTTTACAAAAATTGGCGTAATCGGATATAGCTGGGGCGGACTTTCAGGGTCAATTATAGCAAGTAAAATTCCAAATGTTGCTTGTTTGGTTTCACTTGATGGCTCAGAATTTCATCACTATGGACAAGCGAAAGAAGAAAATATAGATTTTGACGGTATTAGAAATAGTTCAGACTTTAAAAATATGCGACTTTCAGTTCCATATCTTCGTTTAGAAAGTTCACCCTTGACAGTAACTGAAAAAGAAGATTCTGTTTATAATTTTACAGAAAAACTTTCTTCTGACCGACAAATATTTAAAATTGATTCAGCACAACACGAAGACTTTGGATGCTTACCGCAACTTGTAAAAGAATCGGGTAACTGCAAGCCTAATCAACACTTCAAGACGATTTCAAAATTGACTATAAGTTTCTTCGAAGACCATTTAAAAAACGGGAAGACTTTTACAGAAACAGTTGGACAAGAAATAAATAAAAAGACGGTGCGGAAGAAGTAAAAACATCGCACAACATCGTATTGGCAATAGTGGGGCTAACAGTTGTAAACTCGACATTTGTAATTCTATTGGGCATTTGTGCAAAAGTTGGGCTGTTGTTTTCCAAATGCCCCACCATCGCCAATACGTAAACCGTTATGGGCAATTAAGAAAAATTAAAATCAATAATAAAATGAAAAAAGCAATTCTCTTAATCCTGACTACTTTGGTAGCATTCTTTTCCAATGCTCAACAAATAGTTTTTAAAACAGAAAGTAATCAAGTTAAAATAATTCGAAGTGATAGGAACACAATAACGAATTGGACAC
>JBJTTC010000059.1:0-11262 GCA_046079965.1 Sediminibacterium sp.
ACTACAATAAGAGAGATGGCTATAAAAAGAGGAAATGAAAATCTCTTTATTGAGGTAGATGGCGGTGTTACTCCACAAACCGCTGGTAAAATGATAGCGGCGGGTGCTGATGTATTGGTCTGCGGGACCGGCACAATATTCAGACCACATGAAGATACAATTATCAATAAGACAAAAGATTTAAGAAAAATAATTGAAGAGCATGTCTTATAAAGTAGTTATCACAACTTCGGGAATTGGATCAAGGCTAGGTGAATTTACAAAATTTACGAATAAATCTCTTTTGCGAATCGGAGATAAGCCAGCGATCTCGTATATTATTGAAAGCTATCCGATAGAAACAAATTATGTTATTACGCTGGGCTATTTTGGCGAACAGGTGAAAGACTTTCTTTTATTGGCATATCCTGAAAGAGATTTTGAGTTTGTAAATGTAGATCGTTTTGAGGGAGAGAAGAGTAGTCTTTTGTATTCCCTATCTCATGCAAAAAATGTATTACAGACACCCTTTATTTTTCACGCTTCAGATACAATAGTATTGGATCAAATCCCAGCACCCATTAAAAATTGGAATGGAGGATTTAAAGGCAAAGGTTCATCAAACTATGCCTCATTTGATGTTTTGGGAGGTAGAGTTAATGCCTTATATGAAAAAGGGAATTTGATGCCTGATTTATTACATATAGGTTTGGTAGGTATTTATGATTATGAAATATTTTGGAATCTTGTTGATACAGTTTTAACTGAAAAAAACTATGCTGGTTCTCTAGGAGATGTAGATGTGCTGATGAAAATGGTTCAATTGGTTGATTTTGAAGGTGTAAAATTTAATCAATGGTTGGATATTGGAAATGTTGATAAAATGAATGAGGCGAAAGCTGAATTAGATAGAGGTGATACGAATGTCTTAGATAAGATTGGAGAATCCATTTTTAGAGTAAATCAAAATGTAATCAAATTTTTTTACGACAAAGAAGTTTGTAAAAATAGGGTACTCAGAAATGAAATGCTTAAAGGAATTGTTCCACCAATCGACGCATTTTCAGATAATTTTTATCGGTATCCTTATGTAAATGGGGTATTGTACTCTAAAATTGCCAACTCTTCTAACTTTCTTAACTTTCTGAATTGGTCCAAACAGAAAATTTGGAGACCAATTGATTCATTCAGTAAGGAGCGGATGAAGGAATTGTGTTATAACTTTTATTTTTTAAAAACAAAAAAGAGGTTAGAAAGCTTTTATGCGATTCGTGGTATTACTGATAATTCCGAGAAAATAAATGACATAATAGTTCCATCAGTTAGCTCATTGATGGAATCAATTGATGTAGATTGGTTGTGTGACGCAATGCCTTCTCAATTCCATGGTGATTTCATACTTGATAACATCCTACAGACTGGCGACAATGACTATCGTTTGATAGATTGGCGACAAGATTTTGGTGGGGAACTTGTGGCTGGGGATATGTACTATGATCTTGGTAAACTGGCACATAATTTAGTAGTAAATCATGAAATGATTGATGACAATTATTTTGATATAAAGAAAAAAAACGACGGCTCAGTTTCGATAAATATTCATAGATTCCAGACATTAGTAGAGTGTGAGGAAATTTTGTTTCAGTGGTTGAAGGATAATCAATATGACGTAAAGAAGGTCGAATTACTTCGAGCACTAATTTGGTTAAATATGTCACCTTTGCATCATCATCCATTTGATCTCTTTTTATATTACTTGGGAAAACGTCAGTTGTACAGGATTTTGAATAAATAGAAGTATATGTTCAAAAATTTTATTTTTGATGTAGATGGGGTTTTTACAGACGGTAAATTTCATTATTCTGCAGACGGTAAGGTGCTTAAAGTATTTGGCGATGCCGACAATGATGCCCTTAGCTTAATCCGAGGACTATTGCACGTGGAAATGATTACAGGTGATAAAAGAGGCTTTTCAATAACAAAAAAAAGAATCGAGGAGGATATGGGTTACCCACTTTCTCTTGTAAGTACTTTCGAAAGGGTAGAGTGGATGATGGAAAGATTCAATTTAGATGAAACTATCTATATGGGTGACGGATTATATGATCCATTAGTTTTCGCAAATGTTGCGTATTCAATTGCACCTGCAAATGCTTTTCTTCATACCAAAAAGTATGCAAAATTTGTTACCCATTCACGGGGAGGCGAGGGTGCAGTTGCTGAGGCAATTATTCATGTTCTAGAGAATCTTTTTAATCGCCCATTTGATATCTTGACTTATTCTATACCTCATAAATCAGGAAACTGGGAGAAAAAAAAATAAAATATCATGATCCATTTTGTTTACTCTCTCCCTGCTCACGAAAAACCAGATGTTTTAATCGACCAAATCAACAATATCAATAAATTCAATAAGCAATTTTCTATCTTAATCATTCTTCATTTAAGCAAGAGATTTGTACTCTCTAATGACCAGATGAAGCAATTAGAAGTACAGCCTAACGTAATCATCAATCCGGAACGAATCATTACGGGTTTTATGGATGGCTCCCTTTATGAAGCACATCTTTCAAACATTAGCCATTTATACTCGCTTGGGATAAATTTTGGACACATTATTTTTCTCGCATCTAATATGATGTTCATTAGACCCATGTGGGAGATAAAGACTGATTTCATAGGTACATCACATGATGCCATTCTCCACAAAGGCTGGTTCCAGGGATGGATGGCTGTTAGGGATACGAAAATTAATTCCTTCAAAATTTATGGCTCTCAGATAGAAGGTCTCTTCATAGCAAAATCACTTTTAGATAAAATGATGGATTATCTTCAAATTCTTTCAAATAAGAAGCTTTTCACTCATCCTCAAATAGTAAAAAGAAATCAATTTTGGAATAAGGTTTTTCGGCAGTGGAGGAAAAGAAGATTTAAAAAATGGGTAGAAACAAACTATCCATTAAAGCCAATCCGATGGTTGACTTTTAGTATACTTCCTTTTGCTAGAATAGCATATGCCACCGAAGAGGTATATTTCGCCACCATCGCCAGATTATTTGAGGATCAATTTGCTTTTGGTGGTAAAGAACTATCTTTTCAGGATTGGCAGCATTCAAATATTGTAACTAAAGAATCAATTCATTGGCTTCGGTCAACAGAAAACAAAGATTTTGTCTGTACCAAAAGAGTAGATCGAATCTATGATGACCCCATTCGTGTCTATATAAGAGAGCTTCCCGACAATTTACCCGAGTAGCACTCTCAAAGTATAACTGAAAAGTACATACCCTAGTAAAGATTTTATAGTTGACTAATAGCAATTCCCACCTACTATTTTCCCTGACTAGTATTTGATAAACAGATGAACCGATATTAACTTCATCACTTTAACTTATGAGTTAACATTTGCGTTTAATATGTCAGCCAAAAGTACATATTACGTTCTCCTTGGAGATCTAAAAAAAATGGCCTCTCCGGAAAGAGCATTGACAAATGCCAGGTATTTCAAGACCGGTAAAGGACAATATGGAGAAGGTGATAGGTTTTTGGGAGTATCAGTGCCGACTCAAAGGCAATTTGCAAATCGCCTTGCCCCATCTTTTAATCCCGATCAACTCTCTCCGATTCTGCAATCTGAATTCCATGAGCTAAGAGCTATCGCGCTATTTATAATGATCAAAAATTATAATCGTGCAATTACTGAAAAAGAGAAAAAAATATGGATTGATTGTTATCTTTACCATCTTTCCTTTGTTAACAATTGGGACCTAGTGGATATCAGTGCACCCAACCTTATAGGAAGTTGGCTTTTGCATCGGAACCGGAAACTTCTTTATCATTTGGCACATTCAAATAATCTATGGGAAAATCGAATAGCCATGCTTTCAACACTTGCTTTTATTCGTTATAACGATGTTGATGACCTCCTTAAACTTACCAAGATATTTCTCAAGCATCCACATGACCTCATTCACAAAGCAACCGGCTGGATGCTTCGAGAAGCATGGAAACGAAATCCAATGATCATTGAGGACTTTTTATCCAGGTATGCTGCCGGAATGCCTAGAACCATGTTGCGCTATGCCATTGAAAAGATGGCTAAAAGCAGACAGAAAAAATTTCTCGTATTAAAAAACAAATAGTTGATTGACTAATTCCTCCGAAAGAAGTACTGAAGTATTTGATGTACAAACCCTCTCTATGCCAAAATTGGTGAATGCCGTCATCGATGTCAGTCCGCCAATTAATCTCGCTATCTATCCAAATACTTTTGTTGTTTCAAAATCAATGTTCAATGGTGTAGTAGGATATCTACCTTTATATATTAAATGCAAAAAAATAATATTAATAAATAATTGATTGTTAATGTTTAAAATTATATTTTGCTCGGTTTTTGCCGGGCTTTTTTTTATGTAAGAATAAATTTAAATATCATTTCAGATTTTTTGCTATGTTTGACAATTCCAATACCCGTGAAACCCTTTCTCACTCCTAACTGTTCAAAAGCTATTTTTTTCCCTGTATTATACCGGGAAACCATCTCTTCATTCATGGTTCCCAAAATCTTTTTTACAGCATTGTTTGTTTTCTTGTTTCAGGAAACCTTCGGACAAACTGATTGCTCGATCAAAACCCGATTTTCGATTGATGGTGCGTTGATAAAATACATTGAACAAGTTACCATTGACAATTCTTCAGAAGAGATTTGTAGTCTTGGTATTGAAACTACCAAAGTTTCCAATTACTATGTAACGTTGTATTTTTCATCCGCAGCCGGACCCAAATTATTGGAAGGAGATTTAAACATTGTTTTTTCTGACAAATCTGAAATGCACGTACCTCAAGATTTTGTAAATCATAGTCGTAGTAATGGTAAGCAGGTCTCACAGTATAATTTCTTTTTACTCTATAAGTTCACCGACCTATTGATCAATAAACCAATAGAATCTATCTCTTATCGAATAAAAGGCGGACAACAAAAATCAATAGCCATCAGGTCTGATTTATCTTTTTGGTTAAAAGACGGTCTGTTGTGTTTGAACCCGCTCCTCTGATTTTCTTGATGTTTTTCTTATTTTTTTGTAATTTAAATTTAAATCTGGTGTATGAAATCAGCATGTCTTTCTTTTTGCTTTCTATTCTTTTTCAAATTTCTATTGATTGCCCAACCCTCTGATCAGTGGGTTGTTACATTTGAAAAAATAAACCGAGAAGTTCAGCAAAATTCACAGGCTTATTCCAAACTAAAAGAAGCTACCGAAAAGATTGGACATCGACTGACAGGCTCTTCCAACGGGAAAAAAGCTGAGGAATATGTGGCCAATGTCTTAAAATCATGGGGTTGTACAAATGTTCGATTTCAACCTTTTTCTGTGGAAAGTTGGAGTCGGGGTTCCCTTTCCCTTTCCATGGGTACAGAAGGAGATATGCGACCTTACAAAGCAGTTACATTGGCACATTCACCTGTGGCTTCCCAACTTGATTTACCGCTGATTGATATGGGAAATGGATTAGAAGAAGATTATCTCGCCGATCCTGAAAAAGTGAAAGGGAAAATTGCTCTTGTATATCTCGGTGTATTACCCAATTCTAAACCAGGTACCGGAACCTTACATCGCTCTGAAAAAACCGCACTCGCCATCAAATATGGAGCTAAGGGAATTATTATCATCAACACTCCTCCAGGAGGTATCTTATTAACTGGAACAGCGTCAGTTACGGGTAAGTTAATATCTATACCTGCCATTTGCATCGGTCGTGAGGACGGGATGGCGTTAAAGGAAAAATTGTTTCAGCATTCTATCATTGCCAAAATTCAAATGAATAATTTTTCTTCTGTTATCAAAGCAAGAAATATAATAGCCACATTCAAAGGAATCAGCCTGCCAAATGAAAAAATTGTTGTAGGTGGGCACCTTGATAGTTGGGATCTTGCCACGGGTGCCATTGATAATGGCATCGGTTCTTTTTCCGTCCTGGATATGGCGAGAACCTTCCAAAAATTACAATTACGGACTTCACGTACGATTGAATTTGTACTTTTCATGGGTGAAGAGCAGGGATTACTCGGTTCGAGGCATTACGTTGCTACCGCTATGAAAAATCAACAATTAGATAAGGTTCGTTATATGTTGAATTATGACATGACAAACGATCCCAAGGGATTTTCCTCCTCCTCAGATTCAAGTAAAGCTCTTTTTGAACAAATTGGAGCTCAAGTGCAAAAAGTTGATCCTTTATTTCCAAACTTATTCCGAGCGGGTGCTGGGTTGCACAGCGACCATCAACCCTTTTTACTTCAAGGTATTCCAACAGGTGGTGGCGCCGGCGGATCACTTCCCAATAATGCCGGACCTTGTTATCATGCTGACTGTGATGATTTTCGATTGGTTGATGAACAGGGAATGAAAAATACGGTTCGCTTTAATTCGATGCTCATTTATGCGCTCGCCAATGCAGACACAATTCCTGCTAAAAAACTTTCTGATGAAGAAATCCGATTATTCCTTATTAAAAATAAGTTACAAGAGCCACTTACCATTGCAGGAGAATGGCGTTGGAAATAAAGATATTTCCAATTATTTATTCTATAAAACTATTTCCCGAAAACTCCAAAAAAACAATCAAAGTAGTGAAATGTCAAGAGTAACCAAACCATTGTCATAATCAGTATAGTCCGTACAATTTTTGCACCAATAAGGTTTACTCCATTTCACAAAAGCTGCCACAAAAAGATAGTTCCCTAGTTCAAAAGTAATTGTCTCTTCAGTCTGGTTATCACTCTGATAAGTAATACTGTGTCTTATTCCGCGCGCTTTTGCTTCAGAAATAATCTGCATATATTCTGCTATGGTATTTCCGCTCTGTTTTTCCGAGGAAACTATTTTATTTTTTAAATCTCTTTTTTCCTTGACATATTTATACCTTCTAGCAAGACGTAAACCCGCATTTTTCCAATTTTGAGGTAGCCGATGTTGTGCTATAGATTGAAAACTAATTCGCTCCACTATATTAGATAAATTAATAAATGCATAAAACTGATTCTTATTGATTTGACAACGGGAAATAAAGTTTCTGGAGCTGTCCTTTGAATTGAATCCAGATATTGAAACACCGCGGGATTCTAACCATGATATTTTTGTGATCCCCAGCTCAATGCCTAAGGGAAGCTGGGTTAATTCCGGTTGACTACCTTTAGTTTGGCATATGGTATTTTCGGGAAAAAGGATGATTAAAATAGTTGAATATTTCGCCAATACCGTAATGATAACCTGTAGAAATTTCATTGAATTTATTTTATCAGGCATTACAAAATATTAAGTCAAGGTTTTCTTAGTATAGGACGAAGTACTTCTGTTTTACCATCAATTTTATGTCTAGAGTAACTAAGTCCCAAAACCTTTGCAATCAACGGAAAAATATGTACGTTAGAAAATCCATCTATCTCTGAACCTCCAACAAATGCTGGTCCCCAGGCCATAAAACAAGCATACATATCAGGGTGTCGGTTATCAAAACCATGCTTACCGGGTGACATTGGATTGCCGGATGGGTTGAAAATCGCAGGTGATTCAGCAACCAGCAGGATATCCCCTATCCGATTATATCTGTCATCTGCAGCACTATATTTCCAATGGGTAGGTATATCTTTTTTCAGATAAACCTGAAAGAGTCCTTTCTCTTTTTTTAATAACTCGTACTGTGGCAAAATGTCTTCCTCATTTTTGGAATACAAGTGAACAGTAGCATTTCCATAAGGAACAATGAATTTAGATGTATCGATGCACTTTGGTAAACGCATCACCTTACCTGGATCAATTTTTGTCATGCCATGGTCTGATACAAACACAAAACTTACCGGTAATCCGGAAGCCCTGGCTACACTATCCAATTGTCCAATCGCTGCATCCACCCATCGAACAGCCTTGCCTGTTTCCTCAGAGTCGGGCCCGAAATTGTGACCGGCATTATCTACATCAGGAAAGTAAAAGGTGATGAAATGTGGTCTTCTTTCTTCCGGGAGTCGCAACCAATCACTCACCGCTTGAATTCTTCGTTCGATAGGAATTTTATCATTGTAGTTGTAATAATAGGTTGGTCGTTTGCCCTGTATCGCACTCTCCGAAGCAACCCAGTAAAAACTGGCAGCCAGCATACCTTGTTCTTCTGCCAATACCCACAAAGGTTTTCCACCATACCAACTTGAATCAGCGACCTGTTTTTTATTTGACATCGAATAAAGTGTTCCCTTATTGCGGTCAAAAAAATTATTATCTACCAAACCATGATGAGCAGGATGAAGACCTGTAACAATACTGTAATGATTCGGGAAGGTGACAGTAGGGAAGCCAGCTTCAAGATATTTTGCCCTTACGCCTTGTTTGCTCAGCGTCAGCAGATTTTTTGCTCCATATTTTTCGGCCATATCAGCCCTGAATCCGTCTGCAGAAATTAAAATGATGTAGGGTTTTTTTGTCTGATTGCTTTGGTTTATCCGCTGAAAATTTACTTGCTGGGTAGTATCCTGCGCATGCAGTTGTTTGCAAACAATTCCGAATGATGAAGAGACCAGTAAGCAAATAGAAATAACGCTACTTTTCATATTTCTGATTTATGGGGAAAATAGATTCCAGGTATAGGGATACTGCAATAGTTATTATACTTACAACCATACCGGCACCGACATCTATCGGAAAGTGCTGTGCCAGATAGATGCGGGAATACCCAACACCCAAAGCCAATAGGAATCCGACAGGTAACGTACTCCGATGAGGAATCAAATGACATGCCAGTATAAAAATACTAAAGGCAGCAGCTGTATGTCCAGATGGAAAACTTTGATTGGTATGTAATTCAACCCCGGGAACGATATGGATGGCAGGTAATTCTTTTGGATCTGCAGCAGGTCTGAGTTCATCAGGAAACAGTAGATGCTTGCCTACCTGTGCAAATAGTGTTGATACTGCAATGCAACAGAGTACCAGTAGTAATTTTTTTCTTTGGAAGTAGGCGGTCAATAGTACAACCAATACCCACATCCACCCATCACCCAGATAGGTCCACCCCCGGAAAATCTTGTCCAGCCATGTCCCTCCATTGCCATTGAGCAAAAGAAAAAATGGGTATTTCCCCATTGTATAGGAACCAATGAAAAGTAATCCTGCTGTTATTAGGGTTACCAAAAGGGCATTGCGGAGTTGTCTGCTGACCGTCATGATCTTTAACATGCTAAAGTTAGTACAAAACCGGGCGATCAGCCCCGTCATATGTATTAATTATTCATTCATGATGGAATTCCTGCCAGCTCCAGACTTTTTTTCTTTACGTGAATGAGGTCGAGATTGTCTATGATTGGGTCGGGACTAAGTATTAAGCTATTTCCATTTTCTTTCCACCAGGTTGTAGAAAGCAATTTGGGCTGATGGATCACCCCAATGAGGTATTTTCTGTCTGCATTGGCATGCCATTCTTCTATCCATTCAAACTCCTCACGGGGCACCCATTTCCAGTCATTACAACTTAGGTAAATCCGTAAATAGTAGTCATTGGTCAATTCATGTGGGGTATGGAAATATCTCTTTTTGTACTCATACTTGTATTGATAGCGAAGAGCAGCAATGTCGCTCACCACTGCTGATGCAGTTGGAAAACTGCCTGCCCCTTTGCCATAAAAAAATTGCTTGTCAGCAAAACCACTTTCTATTACCACTCCATTGTATTCATTGCGTACGAACGACAATGGATCGGAAGCAGGTATGAATTGGGGTAATACAAACGCGGCAACTTTACCATCTGATAGTTTTTTTGCTTGTGCTACCAATTTGACTTCGTAATTTTTTTCCTTGGCTACCAGTGCATCTGAGAGTTGTATGTTCTGGATTCCAGTGAATAATAGTTTTTCGGGTTGCTCAATTATTCCATAGGCATGATTCAGTAATATGATCCATTTGTTGAGCGCATCCCAACCCTCCGTATCTAGTGAGGGATTGCTTTCGGCGAAGCCTAGTTGTTGTGCCAACAAGAGAGCTTCGGGAAAATCCAACTTATCTTCAAACATCTTGGTGAGAATGAAATTGGTTGAACCATTAACAATCGCCCTGATGGAATGCAACAAATCATTATCATAATATTCTTCCAGATTTCTGATAACCGGTATAGAGGCACAAGCAGCAGATTCATACAAAAAAGAAGCACCTGTTTTTTCCTGAATTTCCAATAGCTCTGTCAGGTGTTCTGCAATCATTTTCTTGCTCGCACTGATAGCTGATTTGTTACTTAACAACGCTGTTGAAATAATTTCATAAGCAGCTTTTGAGTCATCAATTACTTCTACGACTACATTAATTTCCGGATCGTTCAGTATTTCGTCTCTTCGCGTAGTGAATAGATCCGATGGCGCATTCCGTTTCTTTTCTGGATTTTTGATGCAAACTTTTTTAATGCTTGCTTTCAGGGAGGGAGTTTGTTGTAATACACGGTAAAGGCCTTCCCCCACTACCCCAAATCCAAATAATCCAATAACAAGTTTTGTTTGTGTGTTCATAACAATTATATCAATTTATAAAAAGGTTAAATCAAAGCAGGTTCTTGGTGTATTTTATCTGTCGAATAATTTGTTACTCGATTCAGGGTCTCATTCAAATCATCGAAGAGGTCAGCCGCATCCTCTAGTCCGATAGACAACCTGATTAAACCATCTTCAATGCCGGCTGCTCTTCGTTTTGCTACCGGTATGGTTTTATGGGTCATACTGGCAGGATGGGAAATTAAACTTTTGATACCTCCCAGACTTTCTGCCAACTTAAACAATCGAGTTCCTGTAATAATATCTCTTGCCGCCTCTTCAGTGTTTTCAAGCAATACAAAAGAAATCATACCACCGAATCCGGTTGCTTGTTGCGCAGCAATTAAGTGATTAGGATGGGTTGTTAACCCCGGGTAATTAACCTTGCGAATGGCAGGATGGTCTTGGAGGCGGGTGGCAATTTCCAATGCAGTTTTGCTGTGTTGCCGTATTCTTAGGTGCAATGTTTCCAGTCCCCTTATCACCAGCCAACTATCAAATGGACTTAGTATGGCGCCACAGGCATTTTGAAAGTATTGTAATCTTTTCCCTATTTCCGCATCAGCCGCCACCACCAAACCTGCAATCAGATCGCTGTGCCCTGCCAGGTATTTAGTAGCACTATGAACTACTATATCCGCACCCAGCGAAATGGGTTGTTGTAAAACTGGTGTGGCAAAAGTATTATCTACGCAGAGTTGGCAATTATGTTGATGGGC
>JBJTTC010000060.1:0-2588 GCA_046079965.1 Sediminibacterium sp.
GTTTTTTTCAATTGTATAGGCAAAGCTAGTATGTCCTTTTTCGGAAATAATTTCCCTTACACCCTGGTGCTTTTCGCTCCACCAACGCTTGTAGATGGAATTGTAATGATTTCCACTTTCTGAAACTGCGACTTTGAAGAAATCCGGATACACTAACATTGCAGCGGTACTCATAAATCCTCCCCCACTATGTCCATTGATTCCGACACGATTGATATCGATGAAAGAGTATTGATCAGCCAGTTGTTCGGCTGCAGCTTTTTTATCTGCTAATCCATAATCACGCAAATTTCCGTAACCATAATTGTGGTACCATTTGCTACGGGATGGATGTCCGCCTCTGTTACCCACCGTAATTACTACGAATCCAAGTTGAGCGAGTCTTTCTGTTTTGTCCATACTTCTTCCAAATGCCTTATTCACTGCTTCTGTCTGTGGGCCGGGATATACATATTCTATCAAAGGATATTTTTTGGTAGAGTCAAAGTCAAATGGCAGATACATCACTCCGTATAGATCGGTGATGCCGTCGTCTGCTTTTACTTTAAAAGGTTGTGGAAAGCGATAGGGTGTCTTCATCAATGAACTGAAATCTGCAGTTTCAAGATCCATTATCTTCTTTCCTTCTGAATTATAAAGAACTGACTGGGGAATGGTATTCACCCTCGAATAATTATCTACAAAAAACTGCTGGTTGTCATTCATAGAATTACTGTGCTCGAATTCTCCCGGATTCAGGAGACGAAGTCCGGTTCCATCAAAATTGACCCGATAGAGATGCAGATAGTAGGGATCCTCATTGGCTTCTTTTCCGTTGGCGGTAAAGTAAAGTATGCGTTTCTTTTCATCAATTCCAACAATGTCTTCACAGTGAAACGGACCTTGCGTAATACGATTTTTCAATTGACCGTTTTCATCGTAAAGATAAAAATGCGCCCACCCATCGCGTTCACTCCATTCAATCAATTCTTTTCCCTCATTCACCAAACCAAGTCGGCGAACTTCTACATATGTATTGAGAGATTCGTTGATCAATGGCTTGATTTTACCGGTAACAGGATCTGCGAGGCACACATCAATTCTTTTCAGGTCTCGGCTGGTGCGGATGAAATAAAAACCCCGTGAAGTTCCCAACCATTGATTCACGCGGTAGTCATCATCTCTGGAAGATGCAATGGCGGGTGAACTCCAGATAGATATTGTTTGGTCTTTGTATGCTCCCGTAGACAAAACCTGATGGGTTTTATCAGTCAGGTTAAAAAGAGTAAGTTCATCAACCGGATGATCTTTTTCACCGGGCATCAGGTATTTATAAGTTTCCAATGTTGGCCGTGGATCGGCGATGCTATTGATTACCCAGAGGTCTTTGACTTTCCTGTTATCGGAACGATTCATCACAAAATATTTCGAGTCGGGTGACCAGTAAATTTGAGCGGGTTTGCGCTTGTTTCTGTTTTTTTCTTTATCAACATTATTTTCTCCTCCCCCGCCGAGTGCACTTTCTCCATGGTAAGAATAATATTCAACACCATCGGTTGTAAGTGCAAATTCAACAATGGTGCTGTCGTCTTCATTCAGCAAGGCCTTTTGATAATTGGCCTTATCCATATAATACAGATTGAATTTTTTACCAAAAATCACCCAGTTGCTGTCAGGAGAAATAGAAGCCCAGATAGGTTTCCTTTTGGTTTTCTTAAAATCTGTCAATTCTGTGAGTTCCGTAGTCAACAGGTTATATTCAAAATAAAAGACTTTTTTGTCGGGTGTTGCTGCAGTTCCGTTGCCTCTGGAGCGATTGCTGCTGTCTTTTTTCTCTACATCGCGTGTACTTTTTACTTCGAATCGGATCACATTTTCATCATTAAGAAATCTCATACTGTCAAGACCCAGGTGCTGCGCGTCGAATGGATCTTTCACTATAGCAGTGATTTTTGAGGCAAGGTCATCATTATCGAATAAGGTTTTTTTCTCTGCTTTTATCGGATCCACGATGTACCATTTTTTTCCTGCTGTTGTTTCATACATGTACCAAAAGCGGTTGCTCTTTTTCAACCAATGGGCATCAACTGAAGTACTGAAAATGAGTTTTTCCAGTTTCTTGGGTGAAAAACGGGCGGCCATGGCATAGTTGGCTTTATTGACCATGTTAGATTGTGCACCGGATTGCAAGAAAAAGATGGTGCAGGCAAATAGGAAAAGAGATAGTTGTTTCATACCGAGGGTTATTTCACCAAATATAAGTGTGGAATAAATAACTGGAAACCTTTGTCGGTTAAAAGACAATCATTAGGGGTCAATTCATTGAACAGATGGTCTAATTGAGATAGATTCGGGTACAGCGTTCATCCGAGGAATTGAGTAATTTTGCAGGTATGCTTACTTACTCTACCGATTTATCCTTCGCTATTGAAGCGGATCAGCAGGATCCCCTTGCTTCCTACAAGAATCAGTTTCATTTTCCGGAGAAAAACGGGAAACCGGTGATCTACTTCTGCGGTAATTCTTTGGGGCTTCAGGGAAAGCAGGTTCAATCAGCTGTTCAAACAGAATTGGATGCCTGGCGGGAATTAGCCATAGAAGGTTTTCGC
>JBJTTC010000061.1:0-3127 GCA_046079965.1 Sediminibacterium sp.
GAGGAGGACTTTGCGGCTTGAAAGCAGCTCATTTTTATCAATAATACACTATGATTAATATAAAAGTGATTCATGCCGCAAAGTCCTCCAACACTAACGGTTGGAGAGACTTTTCGGAGAAGAGAATCAAACCAAAGACCAACAGCCAAAGGCCAAAGACTGGATTTTTCTCCGAAAAGTCTCTCCGACGCAGGAGGAGGACTTTGCGGCTTGAACGCTGATCTATTTTATCATTGATATACTAGGTTATATTTAATTCTCTTTCATACCGCAGGGTCCTCCAACACTAACGGTTGGAGAGACTTTTCGGAGAAGGGAAATCATCATTTGAGTAATGTACTTTAGACTTGAAAGCAGATCATTATTATCAATGATATACACTGATAAGTTTAATTCTCTTTCATGCCGCAGGGTCCTCCAACGCTAAAGGTTGGAGAGACCCTTCGGAGAAGAAAAAAGTCACCCGTTAAACCCACTTTTTTTTCTGCACATTCCAGCATTTTAATAGCAGTCATTTGACGGTACCCCCTACAGTAAAATAACGGTTTTCAAGAGGGTCTTTTTACAAACGCAACTGATTGTCAATTAATTGTACCGCATCCCTTCCACCATAGTCCTTCCCACACCCGAGCCGCTTGTCTTACTGCAACAAATTTGTTGGTGTTAACATTCATTTTCAAACGAAATCATTTCTCATGAACATCAAAAACGCTCTACAGCTATTGCTGCCCCTGTTTACCTGCTGCCTGCTGGCATGTAGCAAAAACGAAACTCCCGCACCCGACACCAACCACCTGGTACAGTCCGTCGCGGGTGACAAGTCCATCAATGGCATCATCAGTGCCTCTGCTGCCAACGAGCTGCAGTCCGCTTTCATTCGCCAGCACGGTGCTGAAGCTACCCGGCTGGTGAAGATCTCTGTGAAAGACCTGCTCAACTTCCTTCACAGCCAGCAAACCAATGCCCTTACCGACTCTATCGGCATCCATACGGGCATTTATACGGATGCGACAACACCGGCAGATCGCCCCGGCTATCGTGGTCGCCTCACCGTTTACTGTTCAGTGTTCACCGCACAGCCCAAAGAAGTTCAGACCATGGGTACCGGTGACAGCCGCGCCTTCCTCAACCATGGCATGCTGTATCCCTAAGCATTGCTTCCCCTGCTGCTGCAAGCCAACTACAGTTGATTGATGAAGCGAGGCGGTGGCAGGGGATTTTTTTCTCCAATATATATGCTCTCTAATTCTGCCGGTTTGCTCCTGTGGTGTAACCTTTTTGCAGATGGGTTGCAGTAACTTATTCAATTGATGAAAGGCAATATAGTTACCTGTCATCGAAGCGATTTCTTACGAGAGGAGGGAAGGAGGATGGTACTGGGAAGTCTTTGTAGCACTACGTTTCAGGGAGATGTAAGATGTTGAGGGGCGTTCTTTTTTCTTTTACTCAACGTTCTGCTGTGGTACTTTCGCTTCCCGTGAAAAAAGAATCTCAACGAGTGCAATGAAGGAGTGGGAGATGCTCTTACTGGCGCGGCATTGGCTGAGAGTTGAGTTGCACGATGCTAGACAGCGTCTGAGAGTATTATGCATGCAGGTACAATAGTTGTAGCGAGAGCATTTTTAAATAAATAGCCAATCAATTTTTAAAAACCGTATAAATACCTAATACACCAAATTAGTGGGTATTTAATTTGCAGTTCATTTACAGCCTTTGTATCTCGGACTGGTGGAGGTGCTAGAATCATTGTAGAAATTAGCAGTGGGAAAAAAGGTTGGAATATAATCAGAACCTTAATGGATTTGAAGTGACTAACTTTTAAATAAAACCAAATTGCAATGAAAACAAAAATTGCGTTGGTGGATGACCACCGAATGACAAGGGAAATGATGGCACAGTCTATCAATCGAAGCCAGGATTTTGAAGTGATTATGCAGTCCTCCGAAGGGAAGGAATTCATTGAGCAGATAAAGAAGGCGGAGGAGTTACCAGACATTGTGATTCTTGATTTGTTGATGCCCGGTATGGACGGACTTGAGACGGCGTTGTGGTTACAGGAGCACCGCAAGCACATGTCGGTATTGATTGTAACCATGTCTAAAAAGTATGCGTTGATGGTGCGTCTTTTGCAGGCGGGGGTGAAGGGTATTATTACGAAGCAGGATGATGTTGCCGAGCTGGAGTTGGCGTTGAACTGCATCCGACAGCGGAAGAGGTACCACAACAAGCATGTGACGGGGGAGATATTAAATGAGATGAGGGGAGATAAGGCGGGCGACATGGTATTTGAGCGCATTTCAAAAACAGAGTTTCGGTTTTTGCGGCTCTGTTGTTCCGAGTTAACGTATCGAGCCATTGCAGATCATTTGAATGTAAGTCCGAGAACTGTCGATTCTTATCGCGACAGTTTGTTTGCCAAGCTGAATTTGCGCAGCCGGGCGGGATTGGTAATGTATGCGATACGCATGGGGGTTGTAGATCTTGAGAATGACGACCCAATTATTGATCTGGGTAAAAAGCCCGATTAGTTGTTAGTGATTTGCGCCAAAGGCGCATCACACTCGATTCTAAGTTGTGTGTGCCAACGGATTAAAAAATAAAAAAAGGGGGGCAGGAGAGCTATGAGGGAGTTATTTAGTCACTACTCATTCATCAGTCTTCTGTTTCCCTTGCCGTTGGGATGTTGCTGAAATGGGTGTAAGGAGTGGTTGTATAAATCTAGGGTGGTTGGAAGGAATGTTCAATACATTCTTTGCCTAAGTTTCCCATGCCTGGCGTTGTTCAGCACTCTATAAGATGATATATTTTCCGTCTCCAGTGCCAAATAGTGCAGGAAAAGGGGGATAATCTGTTTTATTTTTTTCTTGTAATGATGTTGATGAATTTTTCACCTGAGTTGGCATCATGATTATTGATCCCTTGTCTGTCTGTTGTAACTTCCACCCTTTCGATTTGTGATTGCTCAATCAGTATCATTTGAGGGTTTCGAATGATGGCCTTATTGATGCGTATTCTCCCATTTTTGTCCTTATTAGATAGTTTATATTTTGTAAGTATTTTGTCTATACGAAGAAGCTTTACGCGGGGTTTCGGATAAATAATAATAGCACCAAATTTGGCGACATCA
>JBJTTC010000062.1:0-10716 GCA_046079965.1 Sediminibacterium sp.
GTCCCCCATGAATAAAACAAAATCTCCATTTGCCAAACCTATCAAATTTCGAATATTGGCATCATAGCCGAGGTTTTGCTGATTTTCATGATAGTGTATGTTATAATTACTTGTATCCTTAAATTGCTTCACGTTAGATCGAACCATATCACGGAGTGGGGCAGCATCCTCGGCGATGACTATTTCAATCATGTCCGGATTAGCGTCAATCGATTGTAATAATTGAAGGATACTTTCGGGACGATTATAACTAGGAATACAAATGGACAACAACATTCGGACTGACTATTAAGAATAAGCGGGATTTAATTTACCCGGCTCGGTTAATAGACTGTATTTATTCACTAACCACTGTGCTCTGGAATAAACATCTTGGCCATTAGATTGAACCAATGCCATACCGCGCTCTGCCAATAAAGACAATTCCTCCGGATGAGATAAATAATATTTGACCCGTTCTACAAGTTCTTCTTTTGATCTAAAAAGGACTGCGTTTACACCATTGTCAAATAAATTCTCCAAATCTTCAGACCATTCAGAAAACAATGCCGCACCACAAGCCGGGATTTCAAAGCAACGACGTGTATATGTATCATTATTTAATTTCGACAAAAAACACAATGCTATTTTTGCGGTATTTAATGCCTGAACATAATCATTCCCTTTCAGATAGCTGACTGATAGCCCTGAAAGGTATTTTGATCTTACTATCGCATCCTGCCAGCCAGACTTTTTAGTAGAGCCTGAAGGTCCGAATATTTTAACAGAAATACCATGGGATGCTATTGCATCCAACATTTCCATCCTGCCATCCTCTTCATAATGACCAATAAAAATAACATCACAGCTATGGGCACTGCTATGTAAAATATCTTCATCTAGCTTTTTATGAACATTTGGCAGGTACCAGGACCTTAGGATATCAATATTTTGAGCTCCCTTGTATCTAAATTGTTCAATATTTGAAAAACGATAAGCCAACAGTAAATCATAATAAGGTATAGATTGATTAAAGTGACGCCACTTCCATTTGGGATACAAAGTCGAGAAGGGATCATCATTGTTGTAACCAATAATATAAATCGAAGGACAATCCCTCTTTATCTTTTTCAGGGTTGAAGCATAAATATGACTACCACGGTAAATGAACAATATTGGGGGATTATCTACTCGAACTTTTTTAATTAAATCACGATTCAATTTATTAACTAGAAATCCGAACATAAATTTATCCTGTATTCTTGCCACCATGGCAAATAATTGACCCTTCTTAGAGAAGTCTTGAAAATAAGTATGCCATTTAAATGCATCAACTTTAAGGCCCGCCCTAGCAAGTCCATCTGCAAATGGAACTTCATGAATTTGTGAATGCCAATCGCCAATTAATAAAACTTTGTTTTGCATTCTTACTTATAAATTCATTTGACTAATCAAATGCAATTTCATATTCTTTCCTCCATAATTCGAGCATAACGAGTGCATATAGTCGCTCATTATTGGATCTCCCTGAAGCGTGATCGGCAAATAGTTGATTAATAAATTTTTTATTCAGGACACACGAATGATCAAGTAATATTTCTTTAAAAAAAGAATTCCATTTTGTTTCGTGCAACCATTTTTTTAAAGGGATACTAAATCCTTGTTTTCTATTTAAATCAAACTCCTTTGGTAATATTTTTTTCGCCAATTTTCGGAGTAAGATTTTACTTGAATGTGTGTCTGCCTTCAACTCATTAGGAATGGATGCTGAAAATGACAAGATTGCATTAGAAAGAAATGGACTCCTAATTTCAAGTGAATTTAGCATACTCATTCTGTCCATTTTAATCAAAATATCTTCGGGAAGATATTGTTCAAAATCCAGCAACATACATCTTGCCAAAAGGTCATGATTATTTGCAATCTGCGATTTTCTTTGTTGATAACTTTTAACATCGGAAGTTGATTCCTTGCCAAATAAATTTGATATTGATTCACTCCCAAAATAAATGGCCATCATGGGAACTCCATCTTGATAATCAGTAGACAAATAAGAAAGCAAGTATTTACCCTTGTATCCTTCCGAGAGATGATGTAGTAAATATTTAGATAAATTTTTAAAACCGGTTAATTTCAGCAAACCAGCATATTTGCTAAACCTTAATGCCTGAATGTTTGACTTATATCCTCCAAAAACTTCATCTGCTCCGTCACCACCAAGAGCAACTGTACAGTGTTTGCGAACTGCTTTTGTTACATAATAAGCAGGAATAGCTGAGGAATCAAACATGGGCTCATCAAACTGTGCTGCTAAATTTGGTAAAGTCGTCGGAGTAATATCGTCTGATACAATTTCATGGTGTTGGGTGGAAAAATGATTGGCAATGGAACGGGCATATTTAGTTTCATCAAATTTACCTTCTCCCGGAAAGGTAACAGTAAATGTTTTTAATTTACTGGATGATCTAGAAGCAAGGGCAGTGATTAAACTTGAGTCTATTCCCCCACTCAACAAAATACCTACAGGAACATCTGCATACAATTGTTGTTTCACTGACATTTCTAATAAGTTCTCACATTCATGTACCCACTCTTCTTCATTTTGATATTTAGCTTGGGGACAATGTTCCATTCTCCAATACTGCTGTCTGTGGAGTTTCCCTGATTCAATGTGATAAGTTGCTTGTTCTCCCGGTAGTAATTTATTAACATCCTTAAAAATTGAATTGCCGGAAGGAACATATCCAAACATCATTGCATATTCGAGTGAAGTAAAATTGATTTTCTTATTAAAGGATGAAAAAGCAAAAAGCGCCTTTACTTCTGAAGCAAATAAAAAATGATTTCCTTTATTTATAAAGTATAATGGCTTCTCTCCTGCGCGATCCCTTGCCAGGAAAAGTTCTTTTCTTTTCAAATCCAGTATTACAAAAGCAAACATCCCATCTAATTTCTCAACACAGGCCTTACCCCAGCATTTATAGGCTGCCAGCAAAACCTCAGTATCACTATTGGTTTTGAATTGAATGCCAGCGGTGGTAAGCTGCTGCTTTAAGAAAAGAAAATTATAAATTTCACCATTGAAAACAATTACTGCAGATTTATCCTCACTAATCATTGGTTGATTAGCTGATGCCTGTAAATCAATTACTGATAAACGTCTGTGAGCGAGTCCAATGCATCCATCATCAGAAAACCATATACCCTCTGCATCCGGACCACGATGTTTGATTGCGTCAGCGGCTCTTTGTAGTTCCACTCTATCAATCAACTTGTCAGATGAAATTGCGCCGATTATTCCACACATACAAAATCGATCGTGCTGACTATTGAAATTAAAATCATAATGCAATCCATTCACTTGGCAATAACCCTTCGAATCCCCAACATCCTTCTCCTGAATCAATTACCTCAGCAGGAGCAACTACTTTTTTATCGCTGTACTCACTTAACCAAGCACCCCACCAGCTAAATGTACTATTACCAATGATGAAATGGCGAAATTGAGACATCATGAAAAGTTCCTTTATTTCATTGCTGTCTTTGAGAACAGATGAAATGGGGATACACTTGATATTTTCATCTTTAAACTTGAGTAGTGCCCTTTTAGGATCATCTGAAAAGAGCCAATACTCAGCATCAGGTATTAGCTGTTGATAAAATTCAATTGAACGATTATAATAGTCATCTTTTATATTACCCTGATTCATGTGATGTTCATCTTTAAAATGACGAACATGTATGGCTACTGCTTTGGTGAAATCAATTTGCCTAGTAAAAGGCAACAATTCTGATATTATTGATTGTTTGAATCGAAACTCATTTCTTATTATGGACTCAATGTCTTTAAAATAACCTTCACTTTGCCAAAATCCCTCGAATAGAACCGGTTTTGTGATTTGTAAAGTAAGTAGGTCTGCGTCAAAAGATACTTTCTTTTGATGAATGATTCTTTTGTTATAATCCGCTAATTTTTTATTGAAACGAAAAAAAAATTTCCTAAAATATGTATATATGAACCCTAAAAAAGATCCCCAAGTGGCAGTCGGAGAAGAAATTTCAAAGGCATCTAATTGATAAGAACGTTTATACTTGTGGTCTCTAAAGAAACCCGAACCTGCATCTATATAAAGTTGACAATTGTTAAATATGGACAACCTTTTAGCTGCGGCGTACGTAAATAGTTGATTGCCCAATCCACCATATAATCTTACCACAATTCTTGGCGAAAAAATTCCGAGCCTCTTACCCAACTTTATAATAACTTTTATACCACTCAATAAAATGCTTAATTCCTACTTCCAATGGCGTACCCGGAACAACATGGTATTTTTCTGCCAATTTAGTAGTGTCAGCCCAGGTGGTGGTTAGCTCACATAGCTCATTTGGTAACAATTCAATGTTGGCTTTTTTGCCAATTGCCTGCTCAAGAGCTTGTATATAATCTAGCATTTTTACCGGAGAAGCATTTCCAATATTATATATTTCAAAGGGAGCAGAAGATGTATCGGGAGAACTAGCAGATCTGTTGATAGATAAACCTTGATCAAAGGGCTTTTTTATAATGGCAATCAGGGCAGCTATTACATCATCGATATAAGTAAAATCGCGCATCATATTTCCTTGGTTGTATAAAGAAATCACAGAACCTTCATAGATGGCTTTCGTAAATTTTATCAAAGCCATATCAGGTCGCCCCCATGGACCATAGACAGTAAAAAAGCGCAATCCGGTTGTAGGCATCCCATATAAATGACTATAGGCATGTGCCATTAATTCATTGGATCGTTTGGTAGCGGCATACAATGAGACAGGGTGATCCACAGGATCTGTCTCCTCCAGCGGAAATTTTTCATTCAACCCATATACACTTGAAGAACTGGCATAGATAAAATGCTTAACTCCTGATTCTCTTGCAGCATTCAAAACATTAAAATATCCCATTAAGTTGGTATCGGCGTATGCCCTGGGATTTTCTAAAGAATATCGAACTCCGGCCTGTGCTGCTAAATGACAAACTACATCTGGTTTTGCTAATGCGAAAAATTTATCAATCAGTACATTGTTGGAGACATCGCTGTATGTACAATTCAATAGAGGGAAAGTATGAGAAGTAATAATTTCATCTTTCACTAAATCAGAAGAGGTAATTCCAAGTTGCTCCACACGTGCATATTTTAAAGAAATATCATAATAATTATTAAAATTATCAATACCAAATACGGTATACCCTTCTTTAAGCAATTTTTTTGTTATATGAAAACCAATAAACCCAGCAAGTCCTGTAATGAGAACCCTCATGCAAGCAAATATTTAATCTTTTACTAAAAATGATTTTACAGTCTCAAACATATATTCAATGTGTGAGCTATCGATTCCCGGCCAGACACCAATCCAAAATCCATCGTTCATTACTTTATCAGTATTCAATAATGGTGCATGAACTTTGAAATGTGAATTTTTATATGCAGGTTGCTTAGTAAGATTGCCGCCAAATAAGAGTCGTGTCCCTATTTTTTTCGATTCAAGATGTTGTATCAATTCATTTCTATTTATTCTATTTGGATCACGGATGGTTAGTAAAAATCCAAACCAACTTGGTTGCGAACCTGCTGTTTTCTCGGGTAAGATGAAGTATTCTTCTAACTCTTGAAACTTTTTATGCAAATAAATATGATTTTCTATACGTTTATCTATGAATAATTGAATTTTTTTGAGTTGACTTAATCCAATTGCTGCTTGCATATCAGTAGCCTTAAGATTAAATCCAATATGTGAATAAATATATTTATGATCATACCCACATGGTAACTCGCCATGTTGCTGAGAAAATCTCAAGCCGCAGGTATTGTCTTTCCCAGGGGCACACCAACAATCTCTTCCCCAATCTCTAAAACTCTCTGCTATTTTTTTGAGTGATGCGTTATTAATTAACACAGCCCCCCCTTCACCCATAGTAATGTGATGAGCGGGATAAAATGAAAGGGTGGCCAGGTCTCCATAACTTCCTGTTTTTTTCCCATTATATTCAGATCCAAGGGCGTCACAGTTGTCTTCAATCACCCACAAATTGTATTTTTTTGCTATTTGCAAAACAGGATCGATATCAAAAGGATTTCCCAGCGTGTGGGCAAGCATTATAGCTTTGGTTTTATGAGTTATGGCGGATTCTATTTCAGATATCTTAATATTATAGGAGGGAAAATCAATGTCGAGAAAAACAGGGATACAGCCATATTGAAATATTGGATTAACGGTTGTTGGAAATCCCGCAGCTACTGTTATTATTTCATCTCCCGGCTTGATGGCTCTTTCGCCTAATTTTGGGGATGTGAGTGTATAAAATGCAAGCAGATTAGCAGATGATCCGGAATTTACAAGTAATGCATACCTGGATCCAATATATCTTGCTAATTCTCTTTCAAATTCTTCGGTGAAACGTCCTGAAGTCAGCCAACCATCCAAAACGGAATCAATGCACATCATCAAATCACTTTCATCCAACACCTTTCCTGTTACAGGGATATAATTTTGACCTATTACAATCTCAGAAAAAGTAACTTTCTTTACAAGAGTGTTTAGTTCATTCAATAGGTTAGTCTCTTTAATATTTTTATACATTTAAACTGTATTGATTAATTATACTTTTGTGTTTTTCAGTATTTAAAAAAAAGAAATTTGTTTGAATTGTATCCTCTGTAACGTTCTCAATTACTTTAAAATAATCATTTTCGCAAATAAAGCATTGGTAACCAATCTCCTTTAAAAGTTGAATTATATCATTGGGAGTATATCCAAATTTAGCTGTCCATTTTCTAAGCATTTCTGTAAAAATAATTGGCTTACATTTATTGAGAGTTTCTAACCCACCTTGAAATACATGAATTTCAGCGCCCTCGACATCACATTTTATAAAATCTAATCTATCTATTTTAAAAGTTTCTGAGAAATTATCAACAGTATCAGTTATGCATTCGATTCTCTGCATATCTTCATTTTCGGTAATATTTTTTGCGGAAGATGCCCCTGTTACCGTGGGAGAATAAAAAAATGTTGTTTTTTCTATTTTTGATGAGAGCGCAAGATTATTTAATACCAGATTAGAAAAATTATTCAATTCAACATTCATTTGCAGTTTTCTAAATGTTTCTGGTATTGGTTCGAAAGAATAAATAACAGATTTGGGCAGTTTTCGTGCAAAGTGGCATGAATACCAGCCAATATTTGCGCCTATATCAAATATTATATCTCCATCTTTAATCAAATCAAAAAGCAATTTCGAATCAGACTGTTCATACAAATCAAAATTAAAAGTATCAATAGGAGTTATACGTTTATCTAATACATCTACAAAAAAAGAACATCCGCCTGGATGATAATCGGTTTCTCTCGTCGTATAAATAAGTTGCCCATCTAATATTTCAATCCTAAATATTTCAGTTCCCCGAAGATTTTCAGAAAAATCGAATAATACTTTATGAAAATCATGCATTTTATTGACGAAATCAATTTTATTTATTTCATTATTCTTATACTTGGTTTTAGTCTCTTTAATACTCATAGATTCGATATAATTATGTGAATTGAATCTTTAATCGTTCAAGTAAATCTTTATGTGTATTAAAAATTTCGTCTGCATCCTGCAATTCTTTCGCATCTAAAGTTGTTTGCAAAGCGAAACATTTACAACCTGCTTTTTTTGCAGCAATAATACCGAGAATTGAATTTTCGACTACAATACAGTCTTTGGGTTCAACTCCTAATTGGTCCACAGCTTTTAAGTAAGGCTCAGGATGAGGTTTAGACTTTTCAATATCATCGGCAGTTATTAATGCAGATATAAACGTTAAAATATTCTTGCCAAGGTATCTATGTATCCGCTCTCTTGAAGCGCCTGTAACTATAGCTGTTTTAACTAACTTTCTTTCTAAAAAGGCAAAAATTTCAGGTATATGCTCATAAATTTTAAAGCTATTATTATTATGATAATAAAACTCTTTTTCTGCAACTATATCACTTTTAATTAATGGATCTAAATTATATTTATCAATGAAATATTGAGCTATTTGAAATCTTCCCATTCCCTCTAAACGGTAGTATTCAGAATCATTTAAAATATGATTATAATTTGCAAATGCATTTTTCCAGGCCAGACAATTGTCTTTCATGGTATCGGCTATTACACCATCAAAGTCAAAAATCATAGTTTTCATTAATAAATAGGATTTATATGAAGGTTTTCGGCCCAAATATTAAAATCAGCTATCATGCTACTACTAAATGGAAGACCGGTATTTAATCTTTCCTTTTTTTTTGCATACTCAGGTTCTCCTGGGAATTTTATATTTTCTCCATATCCTTTTACCTGTTCTATCATTCTTGATACTACACTTCGAACATAATTAATTCCACCAAAACGGTCTGGATCGATGGCAACTACCAGTGATCCGAGTTTACGTTTTTTTTCTAAGTCTTTGTACATAGAGGGTAGATTAGGTCCGAAGTTCATGCTATTTAACGGTCCACATAACAATTCAATGAGAAATGCCAATGCATATCCTTTATGATCTGCCATTGGCTTAACAGCAACAATTTGTTCGGCATCCACCGAATCATTTCCTTGACTATCAATACCCAATCCAATAGGTATTTTTTTCTTTTCGCGCTTTGCATTCATAATGAAATTCCAGGGAACAATGCTGGTAGCCATATCTAAACAAACTGGTGCTTCCTCATCTAAAGTAGGAAAGGCAATTGATATAGGATTGGTTCCCAAGAAGGGATCTTTTCCGCCATAGGGAACTACCAAAGAATCGGAATGAGTAAATGCAAATCCTATCATACCTGCTTTTGTAATGCGTCGGGTATAAAGACCAATTGCACCACAATGAGATGAATTGAAAACGCCTACAACACCTGTACCTGCTTCCCTAGCAAGATCAATTGCCCGATCAGAAGCATGTGTCATGATTAAGATACCGTGGCCATCATCCCCATTCAGTCTACCTGTTGATGCTGCTGTTCGCTCAAATTGCAGGTTAGCTGTTTTATTTATAGTGCCATTTTGAAAACGCTTTAAATAATGCGTTACTCTTGCTATACCGTGAGAATCAATTCCGAAGAGAGATGTCTCAGTCAATGAGTTTGCAATTAAAGAAGCATCTTGTAAAGGAACTCCCATTGCCTCAAACGCTTTAATACTCCAGTCAATTACAATTTTATGCTGAATAAATACCTCATTCATATTGAGTGAATGAAATTGTCAACTTCCGATTTACATTTTTTTGCGAAATCAAAAAACATTTCGGTATCAATTCGATAATTGATATACTTTACTCCGAGGTCGCTCCAATATTTTACTCCTGAAACTGTATCGGTAAATATTCCTGTTGCAATATTTTTGTCATTGCATACATTGATAATTCTAGTGATTTCTTCGGCAACTTTTGGATGCCATATTTGACCGGCCAAACCCATAGACTGACTCAAGTCATATGGTCCAATAAAAATGATATCAATCCCTTCGACAGATACGATTTTTGATATATTTTTTGCTCCCTCAAGACCTTCGATTTGCAAAATAATAAGGGATTTATCATTGGCAAATTGGAGATACTCTTCTTTTTTTATATTTGAATATTCAGCAGCTCTAACAAAACGACACAGTCCTCGTTCACCTAATGGAGAGAACCGAGCAAATTTTATGGCAAGTTCTGCATCTTCTTTAGTTTTGATATGCGGTATTTGGAGACCATCAATGCCTAAATCCAATAACCACTTGATATACATTTCATTTATTCCGGGTATTCTTGCCATTAATTTTATCCCTTTATTTTGTGCTGCCAAGATAAGTGGATATGCATCACTCATATTTATAGCACCCCCATGCTCAAAATCCAGTACACCAAAATCATATCCCGTCATAGCCAGTATTTCTACAATTTCTGGTCTGGCAAAACGAATAAAAGGTCCAATCAAATGCTTTTTAGAGGTGAGCCATTTTTTTGTTTCCATTAACTTTTAATTAAAAGAGATTTGGGATGTAAGGGAATTATCATTTCATTCTTCAATTGATCTCTACTTAGAAAAGGAGAGAGATCTTCAATTGGTGGAGAAACCAATGTACCATCAGGATTAATATTAAATGAAGTTTTTGGTGCAAGTGATTGAAAAGAATGTATGAAAACTTCACACAATACAGGACCCTCTTCTGCTAAGATAGTTGGAATAATTTTTGTTGCCTCCTCAATAGAATTTATCTTAAACGTTTTAAAACCAAAAGCATTTCCGACCTTTTCGAAATCAGGACAGGTAACTCCGGAAGATTTACCAGAACCAGAAAATTTATTTCCAAAAAGATTGTTTTGAGTATGTTTTATGGTGAGGTATCCGTCATTGATATAAACAAATATTTTGATTGGCAAATTGAGATGCCGGATAGTTTGTAACTCTTGCATATTCATCATCATAGAACCATCGCCATTTAGACAAATAACTCTTTTATTTTCGGCTGCCAATGAAGCACCAACAGCACCAGGCAATCCAAAACCCATTTCACCTAGTCCGGTAGAAGTAATTAATCTTTGGCAATCATTCAGCATTATAGATTGATGAGTACAAGTAAGGGCAGTTCCCATATCACATACTATTATATCATCTTTTCCTATTTTTTTATTCAATTCGTTAATAAATGAATAAGAATTCATTTTTCCATCTATTTCTGAATGCATCCCACTT
>JBJTTC010000063.1:0-11450 GCA_046079965.1 Sediminibacterium sp.
TATTACTATAGTGGGATAATTAAATGATTGTTCCGGCGTAGGTTCAATTAATTGCATGTTGGGGGATACACATAGGTTTAAACGGATAAAAAATCCTCGTAAAAAAAATTAAAAACTCTTTAAATTGCAAAGACCATTGTATCCAATGCCACTGGTTCAGAAATAAATATCAAGAAATTAAATTCAAATTGTTTTGACCATGTTTGACCAAAATAAAAAAAGTCGCTGTAAAATATTGATTTACAACGACTCTCTTTATTTATTTGTGACCGCGTTAGGATTCAAACCTAAAACCTTCTGATCCGTAGTCAGATGCTCTATTCAGTTGAGCTACGCAGCCATTCCGCTTGTGGCGGACTGCAAATATACGACCAATCAGGAAAAATTCAAAAAGGAGAGGGGGTGGAAAAGCTTTGCCAACAATAATCACTTGCCACTCTCATATATTCCGGCAGCAACGGATTCCGATAATTTCCTTGGCATCAGCCACACCAACGCAGCACCCAAACGATTCACCCATCCCGTAATGTGCTCAGTCTTGCCTCTCATCATAGAATCAACCGCCTGAAGGGCAACCTCTTCAGGCGTCATATTCATCTTTTCCCCCGCGCGCACAGCCTTCTCACTTACCCTTGCACGATCGGCAAAATCTGTATTCGTGCCACCCGGACTTACCACTGTTATTGAAACATTGGTCTTACGCAGCTCATACGCCAACCCACGGCTGAATTGCAATAGAAATGATTTGGTAGCAGCATACACTGTCAAACCCGGTACGGCCTGGTAAGCAGCTGAACTGGCAATGTTTAAAACATAAGCCCTGGGTAGATGTAACAAAGAAGGTAGCAGCGCCCGGGTTAATAAAACCGGAACCTCCATGTTCACCCGCATCATCCCTGCATACTCCTCCTCACTGTATTCGGAAAAAGAACCACTGTGACCATATCCGGCATTGTTAATCAACATGTGAACCACAAAACCATTGGCGATGATCCAATCTATCACTCCATTCACCGCTCCGGGTGCAGAAAGATCCGTCGCCAAAAAAGCCGTTTCTACCCGATACTTCTCCTGTATGTCTTTGCAAACGGCCTCCAGCAAAACCCCACTCCGCGCAACCAACAAAACAGAAATGCCTCGCTTCGCTAATTCCATTGCAATGGCGCGACCAATGCCCTTGCTAGCCCCCGTAACTAATGCATATTTCATAACAGGTAAAATAAAAAAAGGCCAACAAACTGCCGGCCCTAAAAATTCAAACACTTTTAATGATGCACCTTGGAAGTAAATCTGTGATAAAACGGTGTCTTACTGCTGGCATCTTTCGGCTTGTATTTGCCCGTAACAAGGGGCACATACATCACCCTGCGACGACTGGCCTCACCATATAATGGAGATTGTTTCACACGGTGCCACAAACGACCATCATGTACACTGAGATCCCCGGCATGTATATCAAATCCTATCTCCCTCGAATCATCGGAATTATCAATGAAATATTTTTTCCCGAACAACAATTTAAAAATGTTCTGCCGGTGGGTACCGGGAATAACACGCAAACCTCCATTCTCAAACAAACATGTGTCCAGATGAATGCCCACATTCAACATAGGCATGATTCTTTGTCCCATAAACAAATCACGGGGGGAATCAGTATGCCAACCCATTTGGGTAAAAGTGCTGTTGGGAGTGTTGATATAATTATTCACTACCAACCCGTCTTTCTCCTGCTCGCCAATCCTTCCTTCATAAGAACCCAACAATTGGAGCAATGCCTGTAAACGAGGATGTTCCATCAATTGATGCAAAGGCTCACTGAACAAAGAAGTAAAACACAAACGCTGAATGGTGATATTGCTATGTTCATCCTTACCAAACTTCAGGGGAATACCATTAACCTTGTCCCTTCTCTCATCCAACCAGTTTTTTTCTATTCGGGTAAGCTCATTGATGTATTGACTGACAAGATCAGGTGGCAGGAAATTCCTGAATAAGATAACACCATGCTGATCGAAAAAATCAATCTGTTCGGGTGTAACTACGTCACCAAGCTGAAATTGACTATCCCATTTTTTCATACTTCCCATTAACGTTTGATGTGGTAGTTTGTTATATTTTCGTTACCAATTTTTGACCGGTCGACAAAAATAACATAAAATTGCTGCTTTTGAGATTAAATTGCCCATAAAACTTATATAGTGAATTGATAATCAATATAAATAATCATAGAATTTTTACCCGATTCCTTTGTTTGATTACTTTTTTCGGCATGACAACCTATTTGTCAGCACAAAAAAAGATTGATCGCAACGGAAGAACATTTGTTTTTCCTGTAATTACCCGGTCACTGGAAACCGGTTGGAATTTTGGTGCACTTACCGCCAGAATATTTTCTTTACACCCCGATGATACCCTTTCAAGAAGTTCTAACCTCGATATCCTTGCAATGACATCCACCCGAAAACAAGTCGTTTTTGCATTGGTAGGGACCCAATATTTCAGGAATGAAAAATTTATTCTTGAAGAACAAATATCTACCAGTCTTTTCCCCGACAGGTTTTGGGGAATAGGGAGTCAGACCAAAGATGAACAGGAAGAAAATTATTCGTTCAGACAAACCTATGTTATGCTGCACGGCAAGAAGAAAATTGGAAAATCATTCTTCGCCGGTTTGGTGTACGAAGCCCAAAAGGTATGGGACATCAATTATGTTGCCGGAGGAGTATTTGATGGTTCCAATGTGACCGGGAAAAATGGATATTTCATTAGTGGGGTGGGCGGAAGTTTGTCTTTCGATAACAGAAACAATGCCTTTGCTCCCAACAAAGGATTGTACATGCAATTGTTCTGGAATCATTTCAATCAATTCTGGGGTTCGGATTTTAACTATGAAAATTTAGTCACCGATATTCGCTCCTATACCCCCGTTGGAAAAAATAAAATTCTTGCATTTCAATGGATGAATTTCATGACATTCGGTGACCAGGTGCCCCTTCGAAGCCTCGCGAATTTTGGAGGTGCGTCAAAAATGAGGGGCTATTATGAAGGCCGCTTCCGCGATAGAAATCAAATGTTTTTGCAAGGGGAAATTAGGTATCCCATTTACCGTTTTCTCCAGGGTGTCTGTTTTGCCGGAGCAGGAACGGTTGCCCCATCGCTGAAAGATTATTCATTTGGAGATCTCAAATACTCGGCAGGAGCGGGCTTAAGAATCTTGTTGAGTAAAAAAGAAAAACTCAGTTTACGCATTGATTATGGGGTAGGCATGGGGAAGAACCGCGGACTCTATATACAATTGGGAGAGGCATTCTGATCAGGTGTCAGATCTCTAACCAGCATTCCCGTTAATTGAAACAACAACCAGGTAAATACCAAAGCACCTACCACATCAATTGTGTAATGAATGTGTTGCACCAGTACAAGTATAGCCACTGCTATAGCACCCAAAAATGCCAATAACTTTTCTTTCCTACCGGGTAAAATAAACCCTATCATGATTTGTGTAGAGGTATGGCCTGAAAAGAAAAGATCGCGGGTTATGAAAGCATGTTCTTCCCCATAAAAATAATTGCTGATGGGATCTTTCAACTCAACCAACCCCGGAGGAGGTTCCAGTGGCAATAGAAAAATCGTCAGCATCCGGGTAAGAAAAATAAGGTCAATCGCAATCAAGCCTTTCAATGCAATCGATGGCTGCTGCAACATACGAATCATGAACCAAAGAGATACCAGCCAGATAATAGCGAAAGTAACTGGAGAAAAATCCATCGCCGGAATCGCATCCAAAACCGGATCAGTAATCTCATATCCCTTCCTCGATTCAATGAAACTGAAAAAAGAAGGAAAGGCGATTAGAATTCCGATAAATACAATGAGCGCTGCAATAAAGCGGACAGGAAATCCTTGAATTTTCCAGGCTGTTCGCCATCTATTCAACACCTCAGAAAAGGAAAAAGGTAGCAAGAAAAAAAATTTCGATGGCAAAATTAAGCAATTAACCTACGTGGTTAGTAATGCCACCGAACAAATGCCTCCATGGCAGCGTACTGCGTCATTCCAAGAGCAGCATATAGTCGCGCAGTGTTGGCATTGCGGTCTTCCGCCCTTTGCCAGAATTCACGGCTATCAGCCCCCTGAAAAGGTACCATGTCTTTCTGGCTTTGATGAATGAAAATACCAAATCGCTTTTTCTTCACCTGGTCCGGACTCATCGGTATAGCCATTTCTATCTCTGATATGTCCCATTCCTGCCAGGCACCTTTGTAAAGCCATACCCAACAGTCATTTATCCATGGTTCACCGGCAGCTTTCAATCTCCGCAAGCTTTCAAAAACGACTTCCAGGCACACTTTATGGGTACCATGCGGGTCGGCAAGATCACCGGCACAATAGACCTGATGGGGCCGGATGGCTCGCAACAGTTCCATGGTCAGTTGTATGTCTTCCTCACCCATCGGCTTTTTATCAATAGTACCAGTTTCATAGAAGGGTAAAGTCATGAAAGGACAATTGGCTTCAGCGATGCCTACATATCTGCAAGTGGCTTTGGCTTCGCATCGCCGGATCAATCCTTTGATGGATCGAATCACAGAAGTGTCTTGTCCATCTTTCCTTTTCTGAGAGATGTAATTCCTGGCATCCTCCAGTATCTGTCGACTCTTCTGGTTATCAATGCCAAATAACTCTTCAAAACCCACTGCAAAATCAATAAAACGGGTTACAAATTCATCGGTAACCGCAATGTTGCCGCTGGTCTGATACGCAACATGTACTTCGTTGCCCTGATCGTGCAATCGCATCAATGTTCCACCCATGCTGATGATGTCATCATCGGGGTGGGGTGAGAAAATCAGGCATCTTTTGGGATGAAGATCACATCGCTCCGGATGATCGGGAATAACTGCATTGGGCTTTCCGGCCGGCCAGCCGGTAATGATGTTTTTCAACAAGTAAAAAACCTGCAAATTAATTTCATAGGCATCTCCTTTTTCCACCAATAAGTCAGACAAGCCATTTTCCAGGTAATCGTTGACTGTTAAACTGAGCACAGATTTCTTCAACTTCAAAGCCACAGCAATGACAGCTTTCTTGATTAGGGTAGGGGTCCATTCGCAATTTCCTGTGAGCCATGGACTTTTAATGCGTGTTAGTTCGGTGGAAGCTGCTTCATCGATGATGAAGGTACAATCTGAATGCTGTTGCAAAATACTGGCAGGCACCTGTTCGGTAACGTCGCCTTCAACAGCACGTGCAACAATGGCCGCTTTTTGTCCCCATGCCATCAATAATATACGTTTTGACTGCATGATGTTACTGATGCCCATGGTCAATGCCATGCGAGGAACTTTACTCAGGTTTTCGAACTCATAGGTATTGGCAATGCGGGTTGTATTATCAAGGTTGACCAATCGGGTGTGGGAAAACTGCCCGGAACCCGGTTCATTAAATCCAATGTGTCCATTCAAACCTATTCCCAACAATTGCAAATTAACACCCCCCAGATCAGTTAATTTTTGTTCATACGCTGCACAGTATTTTTTGATCTCGTCCTTGGGCCAACTTCCATCAGGTATATGAATGTTCGCAGGATCTATGTCTATGTGATCAAATAGATTTCTGTGCATGAAACTCCAATAACTCTGGTAGGCCTTTTTATGAATCGGATAGTATTCGTCTAAATTAAATGTGATGACATTTTTAAAGCTCAATCCTTCCTCCCGGTGTAGGCGAACCAATTCTTTGTAAAGGAGAACAGGGGTATTGCCTGTCGCCATTCCCAAAACACAGGATTTTCCCGCTGCTGCTTTCTCCCTGATCAGTTGGGCGATTTCTTGGGCAACCATTTGAGAGCCCAAATGAGCAGAAGGAAAGATTCTAACCGGAATTTTTTCAAAGGAATCCGTCATGTTGCGGTTTTTTCTATGGTAAAATTACTGACTTATGCGCTTACTATTTCATTTATCCATTTAATAAACGCAAAAAACCGCAAAAAACAGGCAAATAACTGCTTTCTCGTTAGGAAACAGTGGATATCTTGATGACATTGGTAGGGAGGTGAAGATCAACAGGGGTACTGCCGGTATTCACAACTACCTGTCCGTCGGAGATGAATCCACGTTCTTTGAGGATTTTGATTTGATCAGCGATGATTTCATCGAGACTGTCTTCTTCGGCGTAATAGAAGGCACGAACTCCCCAACTGAGACTTAGCTGATTCACCAGTGTTTTTTCCTTGGTAAAAATATAGAGAGGGGAATAAGGGCGGTAGCTACTGAGCATGAAGGCAGTATAACCACTTTGTGTCATGCCTATCAGTGCATTTGCCTCCACATCGTTGGCTATTTTACAGGCACTATAACAAATGGCATCGCTGTGAAAAGAGGGAGAGTGTGGCTGCGGACGAAGGTCTTCGCCCCGGTTGTAACGATATTCATTCCTTTCAACTTCTGCAATGATTTTCCGCATGATTTGTACTACCAGTGCGGGGTGTTGACCTGTAGCGGTTTCTCCACTTAGCATAACGGCGTCGGCACCTTCCAATACAGCATTGGCGACATCGGTAATTTCACTTCGGTTGGGTTTAACGCGGTCGATCATGCTTTCCATCATTTGAGTAGCAACGATAACCGGTTTAGCCCGGTGAATACATTTCCGTATCAATTCTTTTTGAATCAATGGAATGCGTTCAACCGGTAATTCAACTCCGAGATCACCCCTGGCAACCATGATGCCATCGCTTTCGAGAATAATTTCCCTGATATTAACGAGTGCCTCTGGCTTTTCTATTTTGGCAATAATTTTTGTTTTGCTCTTTTGTTCATTGAGCAATTTCCGGAGATAATTGATGTCTTCCACTTTGCGAACAAAGCTCAATGCTACCCAATCACATTGCTGCCGTATAATGAAGTCCAGATCTATCAGGTCTTTTTCAGTCAATGCAGGTAAGGATATTTTGGTATCCGGCAAGTTGATTCCTTTTTTGGAAGAAAGAATTCCACCCAGTGTAACTACCACTTTTACATCCCCATTTTTTTCGATGCTTATTACTTTCACTTCGAGCTTTCCATCGTCGATGAGTATGATATTGCCTACCATCACATCACCTGCAAGGTTCGGATAGGATACATATATTTTTTCGAGATTGCCGATACATTTTTCATTGGTGAAAGTAAGTACATCGCCCACTTGCACTTCCAATGCATTGTTTTCAATTTCACCTACCCTAAGTTTAGGACCCTGCAGGTCGGCCAGTATGGCGATGTTGTAGGGTTCAGTTTTATTGAGGTTGCGGATGTGATCGATGATGGTTTGCTTGTCTTCGTGACTGCCATGGGAAAAATTTAGCCGAAAAACATTCACGCCTGCCTTAACCAGTTCCAATAATTTTTCATAGGAATCGCAGGCGGGTCCCACCGTCGCAACAATTTTTGTGCGATGATTGACGTGGGCTACCCCCGCTTCCTTGTCCATATTTTTGTGCAGGTATTTATCGAGATTCTTTGACATAGCTGTGCAATAGATGAAGTAGTTATTTTTTTTCAGCTTTTAGCTGGCCAATATCTTGGCTATTTTAAACCATTCGGAAGGGATGCGTTGTTTTGCTTTCACGGCAGTTTCGAGTGGAATATAATTCATCCGGTTGTTTTGGATTCCCACCATTACATTGTGTTTCCCGTTCAGTAAACATTCTACTGCGTGGTATCCCATGCGGGAAGCGATCAAGCGGTCGATACAGGTAGGAGATCCCCCGCGCTGTATATGTCCCAAAATACAAACCCTGGTATCAGCATTGGGTAGGCGTTGCTTGATAATGGCAGCCAGTTCATTGGCCCCGCCAAATTCATCTCCCTCTGCAACAACAATCAGGTTCACCAGTTTTTTCCTTTTCTCTTTTTCGGAAAGGGAATTGATTAATTCTTCAATGTCTGTCTTGGTTTCCGGAATAAGAATGTTTTCAGCACCCGTAGCAATACCACTGTGCAGGGCAATATATCCTGCATCGCGACCCATTACTTCCACAATAAACAAGCGATCATGGGCATCTGCTGTGTCACGAATTTTATCGATGGCTTCGACGGCGGTATTGACAGCGGTATCAAAACCAATGGTAAAATCAGTCCCGGCTATGTCCTTATCAATTGTACCCGGCAATCCTACACAGGGAATCTTGTATTCATTGCTGAAAATCTGGGCACCTGTAAAGCTTCCGTCCCCACCTACGATAACCAACCCATCAATGCCGTGCTTGCGCAGGTTGTCGTATGCTTTTTTCCTTCCTTCTTTCTCAAAAAATTCCTTGCTGCGGGCAGTTTTTAAAATAGTGCCCCCACGCTGAATAATATTGGCTACTGAACGAGAAATCATCGGCTGGATATCGTTTTCGATCATGCCATTGTATCCGCGCATGATTCCATACATCTCAAGACCGTGGTATATTCCGGTTCGTATAACCGCTCTAACGGCCGCATTCATTCCAGGGGAATCTCCTCCGGAAGTAAGCACGCCTATTTTGGTTACTTTTTTCGCTGTCATGAAAATACAGTATTGTTAAACTAATGCATAAATGAAAAATAAATATGTAATTGGTTTCATTTAAGCGGCCCAAAAATAAGCAATTGAAAGTTAAAAACTTGTTTTGTGAACAAGTCGGTAACTCAAAATTCATTTATTCAACCATGCAACATAAAAAAACAATTACTTCCCATACAAATCACACTTCACGAACATTTGTTAGTAAGAGCAATGATTTATATCTCGACCAACAACTATTGGAATGGAAAGAGGAAATCTTTGGTTAAATGAAAAAATCAGGGGAGGGAGACCACCTCAATCATCGTCGAGCAATCGGGTCGATTCCACGAAGCGTTCCTTCTGAAGAAAGAATAGAAAAACGCACAAACATGTCTTCTGAATACCATCGGTCACTGCGTGTTTTTTTGATTACATCGCTGTGTTCTCTGCGTCTGTAAGCAAATTGTTGCATGAGCTCTTTCGATTCCCAAACACTAAAGGTCGCTTGTTTGATCCAGGGTATTTCCCCAATTCCAACAGAAGTGATAAATCCCGGAGCAGATGCCATCATAGAAGCAACGGGAGTCACTTGTTTCCAAAAAGCCAGTAGTTTACCCGGCCGGATGGTTGCCCTTGTCAGTACTGCCATTTTTCCATGATATACTTTTTCTTTTCCTTCGAAAGACCCAAATACTTCTTTTCCATCCCAGGTTCCGTGACCTTCGATGGGCTGTAAGTTGAGGGTATATCTTTCTGCACCAAAAATTTTCCACCACCACAGAAAAAAACGGGGTAGGGAGATTGCAATATTTTCCGGATTGGTCGGTACAAACAAAATTGCCCATTGACGAGCATCGGGAACAACATCGAAGGTGCCATTTCTGCCACAACCCATTAGTTTCCAAAAACTGATGTTTGAATTCCACCAAAGAAATGGTCGAAATATAGCCATTGACAAGAAGCCTGCCCAGAACAGGTAGCGGGGATAACGGACTATAATAAGTTGACAAAGCATGATGGGAGAAGGCTGCAATATCAACTTATTTCTTCTTCCAGCAAGATAACTTTTTCCAACACCTGATCGAGCTGCTGGCTAAGTTCAATACACTGCCGGCTGCTCTGGCTGTATTCTTTTTCAAATAAGCAAAACGATCAGGGTGTACAAAGGTTGCAGGATCACTCATGGCCTTTTCCAATTCCAGTTTTTTTGACTGTTGTTCAGAGAGCATTTCTTCCAGCTGCTGCAACTTTTTGCGTTCTCGCTGCAGATCTTTCTGTTTTTCCTTCAAAGCTTGGTTGTTGACCACAGAAGCTTCCGGAGTAGTACGTTCCTCCTTCTTGTTCAGACTTTTATCTGCTTTTTTTTCGGTTATATTTTCTTTTCCGCTAGATGACAATAATTGCTGTTGTCGCTGCATGCGTTCATTCCATTCAACCCATTCGTGGTAGCCGCCTTTGAATTCAAGAATCCGGTTGTTTTGAATTTCCCATATTTTATTGGCCGTCTTGGAAATGAAGTAGCGGTCATGGCTGACCAGAATATAGCTCCCTTCATAATGATTCAGCGCTTCCGCCAGAAGTTCCACCGAATGCATATCGAGGTGATTGGTCGGCTCGTCGAGCATCATAAAATTTGCGCGACTTACAATGGTCTTGGCCAAAGCGACTCGCGCTTTCTCTCCACCACTCAACACCCGAATTTTTTTATCTACTGCATCCCCGCTGAATAAAAAAGATCCCAGTAAACTCCTCAGTTCAAGGTCAGTTTTTTTGCTCCCGCAATGCTGTAATTCTTCCAATACGGTATGCTGTAAGTCCAGTGCTTCCAGTTGGTGCTGAGCATAAAAACTTTCCTCGACATTATGGCCCCAGATTCTTTCCCCCTCGAAGGATTCAATTCCCGCAATGACCCTCAGTAAGGTCGATTTACCTTTTCCGTTGGCACCAATGAGGGCAATTTTATCACCCCTTTCTATTTCTGCTGCTGCTTCCCGAACAATTTCGATGGGACCATAACTTTTGGATAAATTTTTGAATTCTACCAGCACTTTACCCGGCACCCTATCTACCTGAAAGTTGATTCGTATATCCGGTCTCTCCAGTTTTACATCTTCAATGAGTTCCAGTTTATCCAGCCGCTTTTGAACACTCTGTGCCTGTGCAGCCTTACTGGCTTTTGCTTTGAAGCGTTCAATGAATCGTTCCTGCTGGCGGATGAAGTCCTGCTGATTCTCGTAGGCTTTTTGCTGCATTTCAATGCGGATGGCTTTTTCTTCCTCATACTGGTTATAGTTTCCGGTATAGATGTGCAGCTGTTGTTGATAGAGCTCCACAATTTTATTGACCATCCTATTGAGGAAAAACTTATCGTGGCTGACAATAACAACACTTCCCTTGTAATGCAATAGGTATCGCTCCAGCCATTCGATGGAGGGTAAGTCTAGGTGGTTGGTTGGTTCATCAAGCAACAAAACATCGGGCTGCTGTAAAATCATTTTGGCGAGTAGCACCCGCATCCGCCACCCACCACTGAATTCCTGATAAGGTCGAAGCAGGTCTTCATTGCTGAAGCCGAGTCCATGCAAAACTTCCTCTGCTTTGTAATGAACCTGGTAACCATCCAGAACATCCATTTCATGAAGTGCATCGGTATATTGGAGAAGGAGATCCTCGTTTTCAGGATTTTTTTCCAACTCAATGCCCAACTTTTCGATTTCCTTTTCCAGTTGCATCACCCGCTCAAAAGCACCCAAAACAACCTGTGTAATGGATTCTGTTGTTTGAAAACTTAATAAATCCTGGTGCAGATACCCGATGGTGGTTTCCTTGCTTTTTTCCACCGTACCGGCCGAAGGACTGTATTCACCGACCAAGAGTTTCAGCAAGGTAGATTTGCCGGTACCATTGTAACCCACCAGACCGATTCTCTCTCCCGGTTG
>JBJTTC010000064.1:0-5737 GCA_046079965.1 Sediminibacterium sp.
CAATGATGCTTTCACCAATAGCATGATTTACAGCGAAGGGGTAATAACCGGTGCCGGCTTTGAAACTCCCTCCGAAGCGCTCTATCTGGGAAAAAAATTGATGGTTTTACCGATCAGGGGACAATATGAACAGCTTTGCAATGCTGCTGCATTGAAGGAAAAAGGAATCATGGTAGTAGATAAAATCAATCAACATTTCACATCGCAATTGTCACAGTGGCTGAACGCTGCACCTGCTGAAATGCTGATTTTACAGCACAGTACAGACCAACTAATCAGAATGGTGGTAGAAAGAGGCATGGCAGCCGATAGCCGTTACAATGATATCTCACTGACTCCTCTGGTAGCGTAACTTGCCGGATTCATCAAATCATCTGTACAACAGGCTTAAGTATAAGCCCTGAGCATTCCATCGGGTTCATACTTTTTTTGTACCTTAAATCATCACAACAAAATACTTTGCTCATGCGTGGTCAACTTGTTCTTCTGATGACCTTTCTGGTGTCACAAATGCTATCCGCACAATCACAACCTTCATGGGAGACCAACCGCATCCTTCTACCCAATGGTTGGTCGATAACGCCGGCTGGAAAAAGTCTGCCCCTCGGCGACCTTCCCTTGAATATGGCCATCTCACACAACCGCCAATGGCTGGCAATTACGAACAACGGACAAAGCAAGCAGAGCATTCAACTGATTAATTTATTGACACAGCGTGTTGTCGATACAAAGGAAATTGACAAAGCCTGGCTGGGTTTGTGTTTCAGTGCTGATGACCGGGAGCTGTATGTTTCAGGTGGCAATGATAACCGCATTCTTCGCTATTCTTTGAGCAAAGAACAATTATTTTTTAAAGACAGCATCATCATCGGACCCTCATGGCCGGAGAAAATATCAGTTGCCGGCATCGACATTGATGATGCGCGTCAACTGATCTATGCTGTTACCAAAGAAAACAATTCTCTCTATGTCATTCATTTCCGCACAAAAAAAATACTCCGCAGAATTCAACTTCCTGCAGAAAATTATACCTGCCGGCTTTCTCCGGATAAAAAAGAACTCTACATCAGTTCCTGGGGTAGCGGACGATTGTTGGTATATCAAACTTTCCTCAATAAAGTAGTTGCTGAAATTACTGTCGGTAGCAACCCCAATGATATTTGTCTGACAAAAAATGGTCGTTTTCTTTTTGTTGCCAATGCCAATGACAACAGCGTCTCTCTGATCGATATCAAAAAAAGAAAAGTAATTGAAACATTGGATGCTTCTCTCTTTCCAAACGCGCCAACCGGTTCTACTACCAATAGTGTGGCGCTGAGTTCTGATGAGAAAAATTTGTTCATTGCCAATGCTGATAATAATTGTCTTTCTGTTTATGATATTTCCCAACCCGGCAGCAGTAAATCAGTTGGATTTATTCCTGTAGGTTGGTACCCTACCTGTGTAAGAACAGTTGGCAAAACTATTTATGTCACCAACGGGAAGGGATACACTTCTTTCGCCAATCCCGGGGGACCACAACCGGTGAGTAAAAAAATTAGTTTATCCTATCAACAGGGAGACACGAGCCACCCCACGGAAGTACAATACATTGGGGGATTGTTCAAGGGTACCCTTAGTATGATTCCAATGCCTCATTCGGAAGAACTGAAAAATTATACACAGGCAGTTTATCGTAACAGTCCTTACAGCAAATCAAGGGAGCAAGTCACTTCCGGCGAAGCCGGCAACCCCATCCCACGAAAAGTGGGTGAGCCCTCCCCCATCCGGTATGTATTTTATATCGTTAAAGAGAACAGAACTTATGACCAGGTGTTGGGAGATATACCGGAAGGAAATGGAGATACCAGTCTCTGCCTGTTTGGTGAAAAAATTACCCCCAATCAACATGCATTAGCAAGAGAATTTGTTTTATTGGATAATTTTTATGTGGATGGTGAAGTGAGTGCTGATGGCCACAACTGGAGTTTTGGTGCATATGCTACTGACTACCTTGAAAAAACATGGGTCACCAGTTATGGGGGAAGAGGAGGCAGTTATGATGCCGAAGGAAATCGTGCCATTGCCAACAATAAAAAGGGATTTATTTGGGATTATTGTAAACGTGCCGGCATCAGCTATAGAACTTATGGAGAATTTGCAGATGACTATAAGCCCAATATCCCGGCACTGGCCGGACATTTCTGTCCTTACTACACCAGTTGGGACGAAAGTGTGCGCGATACCACCCGTGTTAACCAATGGAAAAGAGATTTTGATTCATTGCTTGCCATCAATGCCGTTCCCCGGTTAAATACCCTTCGACTCATCAATGACCACACAGAAGGATTGAGAAAAGGGAAGCCCACCCCCTTCGCACATGTTGCCGACAACGACCATGCAGTCGGCATGTTCATTGAACACCTGAGCAAGAGTAAAATTTGGAAGGAGTCTGTAGTCTTTATTTTGGAAGACGATGCCCAGGATGGCCCTGACCATGTGGATGCCCATCGCAGCACTGCTTATGTTGCCGGGGGCTTTGTAAAAAGAAACTTCATCGATCATACGATGTACACTACTTCTTCCATGCTCAGAACCATTGAATTGATTTTGGGACTGGAACCCATGAGTCAATATGATGCTGCGGCAGAGCCAATGTGGCGTTGCTTTTCTTCCACCCCGAATCTTAGTCCTTTTACCACCCGTGCGTTACAGGTTGACATCAATGAAAAAAATAAAGTAGAGAATGCTTGGCAGCGAATCAGTGAAAAACTAGATTTCACCAAGGAGGATAGGGCCCCGGATAGATTATTCACAGAAGTAATCTGGAAAGCTGTTAAGGGAGAGAATGCAATTGTACCTGCACCACGAAGAGCGGCATTCTTTCAACCGTTTATCAAGACAAATGAAGACGACTAAAAATCAGGAAACCAGTTGCATGGACTGGCGGTAAATCAATACCCTGGCTTTGCGCAGAATATCCCATTCTGCAGGATCTTCAATGTACATCGGGTTGATTGAATTGATTTGTCGAATCAATGAGGAAGAAAACAGATACCATTGGCTTTCTCCGGAATTTCCGGCTACTTGTTTGTAACTGTTTTCAATCAAGTGACTCAATTCGTTTTCAGAACGCACTCGTCTGATTTGAGCCAATAAAGTTGTCTCGTTTAGTTGGGCAACTCCATCCATATGAATTGCATTTTGGGCAAGGTAGAAAAAATATTTTCAGGGCAATATTAAGTTTTTGCACATCGAAACAATCTGTCAGCAAATCCCTCGCTTCTTGAATATAACCTGCTAACCTTTAATTTGTTCTTGAAAAAATGTATATTTATACATTAAGGTTAAATATAATTTATTAAAATATTCCATAATAGATGATACAACAAAATTACCATTACCGATTACTTCTGCTTCTCGTGGAGGTGGCATTGACTTTAACAATGGCCGCACAAAGCAGCTCACCCTATCCGTTTCAAAATTTTCGCTTCAGGTACATTGGTCCGGATGGGAATAGAACCATTGCAGTGGCAGGAGAAGCAGGGAATCCTCAGGTAGCCTATGTTGGTGCTGCGTCGGGTGGAATTTTTAAAACCAGTGATGGAGGATTTCACTGGCAACCAGTTTTTGATGAGATGGACAATGCAGCCATTGGTGCATTGGCGGTTTCAGGATCCAATCCCCGCCATGTCTGGGCAGGAACAGGAGAAACCTTCATCATTCGCCCTGCTCATCCCAACGGTAATGGTGTTTACAAATCAACCAACGCCGGCAAAACCTGGCAGCACATGGGTTTAACAGGTACCCTGCGCATCAGCAGGGTGATTATCCATCCCACCGATACCAATACAGTGTATGTAGCTGCATTGGGTGGAACCCATGCACCTCAACAAGAAAGAGGTGTGTACAAAACCATTGATGGGGGAAGAACATGGACACGTGTTTTGTTTGTGGATTCACTGACCGGTTGTAGTGATTTATCCATCAATCCGCAGCGACCGGATGAACTGATTGCTGCTATGTGGCAGGTAAGTATGACGACCTCTCAATTGAAAAGTGGTGGACCCGGCAGTGGGTTGTATCGAACCAGGGATGGGGGAAAAACATGGCAACCTTTGCGCAACGGATTACCGGGAGGAAAAGAGCATCCGGTTGGTAAAACTTCTGTTGACCATGCAGCCGGATTGCCCCGCATCATTTATACATTGGTAGAAGATACCATTCCCGCACTCTATCGTTCCGCTGACGGTGGTGATAGTTGGCAGCGGATGTACCAAAGCCATTCCCTCGCGCAGCGAGGCCCCTATTATACCCGTCTAAGAGTATCTCCGCAAGATGAAAACAAACTTTACACCATCAGTGTCACCATCATGGAATCAAGAGATGGAGGTAAAACTTTCAATGGCAATGGGACCTACGAACCCGGAGGTGACAACCACGATATCTGGTTCGACCCAACCGATGCCAACAGAATACTGGTGGCGCATGATGGTTGTATGAACATGAGTGTGAACGGGGGTAAAACCTGGAAAAACATCAACCTGCCCATCGCACAGATGTACCATGTTTCTACCGATAATGCTATACCCTATAACATCATGGGCAACCGACAAGACGGCTATTCTTATCACACAGCATCCATCAGCCGGGAAGGAAGCATTCCATTGGGCAACTGGAAAAAAGTGGGGGGCTGCGAAAGCGGCTTTGCACAAGCAGATCCTTTTGACCAGAACATCATTTGGTCGGGATGTTATGATGGAGGTTTGGATGTAACTGATCTGAGAACAGGATTGTCGCATGACGTTCGCGTATGGCCACTTACAGGTTATGGCTGGGCACCTGCTAATGTTCCCTATCGCTGGCATTGGAATTTTCCGATGGTCTTATCCAAACATCAAAAAGGGGTTGTGTATGTAGGAAGTCAGTTCGTGCATACAACTACTACTGCCGGTAGTTCCTGGACAACGATTAGTCCGGACCTCACCACCAATGACAAAACACGCCAGCAACATTCTGGTGGCATCGCCAATGATAACCTCATGACATTCGATGGCTGTACATTGTATGCTTTGGAAGAATCGCCGGTTCAACAAGGGGTGTTATGGACTGGCAGCAATGACGGACAGATTTATGTGACAAAAGATGATGGGAAAAATTGGACCCTGGTAAGCAAGAATATTCCTCAGCTACCCCCTTACGGAACCATCAGCAATATATGTGCATCGGCATTTGATGCTGCTACAGCTTATGTCAGTATTCATTTTCAGTTCGAAGGCAACAATGATCCATTTGTTTTTAAAACAACAGACTTTGGAAAAACCTGGCAGTCCGTAACCGGTGATCTGCCCAGACACAACAATAGTTTCGTTCATTTTATTCAGGAAGATCCAGGACAAAAAGGGTTGTTGTTTGCAGGAACAGACAATGGTTTGTTGGTGAGCGGTAATGATGGAAAGAACTGGACACCACTAAAGAGAAATCTTCCGCCTGCACCTGTTTACCACATCGATATCCAGCCACATTTCAGGGATCTGGTGGTAGCAACTTATGGAAGGGGAATATATATTTTGGATGATATAACTGCCATTCGTGCCTGGAGTAACTCGCAGATGAGACCGGCCACTACCCTGCTTCCACTTCGAACAACCTACAGATTTCACCGACAGAATGGAATTCATATTGCTGATGATGGAAGAAAGCAAGGAGAAAATCCAACCGACGAAGCGCTGGCACAATACTTCCTGAAGGATACCTG
>JBJTTC010000065.1:0-14387 GCA_046079965.1 Sediminibacterium sp.
CTATGAGGAGAATGTGGGCTTTATACTATTGGATATTTGAAAATTTGCCACTTACAAAAGTATTTATTTCAGAGAATTACTGTATTATGCGAACTGATGTTAAATTAAATAAATAAGAATCGTATGGAAGAAAAAATAAAACTACTTAAAGACATCGGGTTTTCAGACGAATTTATCAAAGCTTTAAATAATAATTTGACAGATAATAGTTTTAATAATCCGAGTCCTGTGTTGAATTATTTTGAATCATTAAATATTCAAAAAACCGATTTCACTTCCCTCATTATAGAAGAAACAGAACTACCCTTAAATTTAAATGCCGTCTATAGTTCACATTAATTAATAAGAGTTATTAAGTTGGGGTTTAATCCTTTTTCATTCAGGATAAACTAAAAAAGATAATTCTGCTACACATTTTGCTACACACTTTCCAAAATCAAAATAACTCTGAATTTCATCAAACAAAAAAGGTTCTGAAAATCAGAACCTTTTTTGAGTGGTAGTCCCGGCGAGAATCGAACTCACATCAAAAGTTTAGGAAACTTCTATTCTATCCATTGAACTACGGGACCAATCATAAATAAGCCAATAAATGACTTCAGCCGAACCGCAAAAATAGTGTTTCCCCTACTTATGAGCAATAGAATCAAAGTACAAGCAGTTTTAGGTAACTTACTCCCGGTAAACCTGAGCCTTCATTAAACTTTCATCCCGGTAAAATTCTTTATGAAAAAATATCTCATACTCATTCTTACCTTGAGCTGCCTGCTTCCTGCTTCGTCTCATGCACAAACAAATCCACCCAAACCTAAAGCACGCATCAATCACTTAGCCATCTATGTTGTCGATCTACAAAAATCGGCTTCCTTCTACAGCGAACTGTTTTCCTTCGATACCCTACCCGAACCCTTTCACGATAATCGCCATGCCTGGTTCTCCATCGGCCCCGGAATCGCTCTTCATATCATCCAGGGCGCCCCTGAACCCAAAGAATACTTCCTCAATAACCATATATGCTTCAGCGTTGAGTCCACTAACGACCTGGTGTATCAACTTCGGCAAAAAGGAATCACCTTCTACAATGCTCAGGGTGAAAAAGGACTTATTACCACCCGCATTGACGGAGTCAAACAGGTATGGATCCGTGACCCCGACGGTTACTACATCGAAATCAATGATGCCAAGCAATAATCACTCAATCCCCTACCGAATTACTTATCTTTGCCGGCCTGAAACGAACCTATGCAATTCTATAATTTCTTAATCCGCTACCGCTTCTGGCTAGGATTACTGGCTTTCGCCCTCGCTATTTGGGTAAACATCAGTTCCGGATTCTGGCCTTCTTTTGTCTTATACTTCCTGGGTTTTATAGCCATCGCCAGTCATTTTTTCATCGGTCCCATGCGACTCATACAAGGCCCAATGGAAGCCGGTGATATCGAAGAAGTTGAAAAAATCTTGAAAACCATCTGGTTCCCCAGCCTTCTTTACAAGCCCGTTCGCTCTACTTATTTTACAGTATTGGGGAACCTGGCAATGATGAAACAGGACTTCACCACAGCAGAGCAACACCTGAAAAAAAGTGCTGACCTGGGAGCAGCAATGCCAGAAGCTGAGGGATCCAATAAACTGCAACTCGGGATGATGGCCCTACAACGAGGAGATCTGAAACAAGCCGAATCGTATATGCGCGCAGCCATCCGTGCTGGAGTTCCGGACAAAGAAAGTGAAGCTGTTGCCTATCTTGCCATGTGCCAGATCTTCATGAACAAACGTGAATTCAAGGCTGCCAAAGAATTTTTCCGCAAAGCCAAAGCCTGTAAGCCAAAAACCCAACAGGTGGTTGATCAGGTAAAGGAAATCGAAAAATATATTTCCCGCATGCCGGGATAAAATAACTAAAGTGACTTTTGTCATTTTTTTCCCTGCCAGAGGCGCATAGCTTTGGTCAATTATTTCATTTACCAAATGCCTTCATCATGAAAAAGAACATGGGCTCTACCGACAAAATCATTCGCATTTTTCTCGCAACAGTTCTGGCAGCATTGTTTTTTACCAAAACAATGACCGGTACTTTGGGATATGTTGCGCTGGCTGTTGCAGCTATATTTTTTCTCACATCACTTGTCAGTTTTTGTCCGCTTTACACCCTGCTAGGTATGAATACCTGCGAGCGTAAATCCAGTTAACTCAGCGAAGGGCCTGGTAAACAACCGACTTGAATTTCTCTGCCAGTTCACCTTTGGTGAAAGGATATTGTTGCAATACAAATTGTGCGACAATCCTCTCTTTGGGGTCTATCCAAAAGGAGGAAGCAAACATGCCTCCCCAGCTAAAAGTGCCCTCTGAAACCGTATTGAATGCTGCATCTGCGGGGGTAATTACCTGGAAGCCCAGACCGAATTTAGAGGCCCTTCCCATACTTTTATCACCCAACTGGTTGGTGGTCATCAGCCGAATGCTGTTTCGGCTAACAACTTGCTTGCCGTTGAGTTGTCCGCCATTGAGTAACATTTGCATGAACAAGGCATAATCATACGCAGTTGAAACCAGTCCGCCTCCCCCAGAATGAAATGTACCGCCGGACGGGTTGGGATAATCGCGGAAAAATTTTCCATTCAGCATGAATTCTTCCGGACAATCCATTACCTTGTTATTCTTGTCACTCATGTGCAAGAGGGCAAGGCGGTGCTGCTTGGCGGGCGGGATATAAAAATAAGTGTCTTTCATGCCCAGCGGCTCAAAAATGAATTGCTTAAAATAAGCGTCGAGCGATAAGCCACTCACCACTTCAACAATGTATCCAAGCACATCCGTATTCAATCCGTAGGTGAATTTTTCTCCGGGCTGGTGGAACAAGGGCAGTGATGCCAACCGTAAAATATTCTCCCGTTGGATGCCTCCTTTTATACCAATACCTGCTACTACCCCTGCTTTGGCATAAATAGCATTCATTGTTTCATTGCCTATTTGCGCATATCCAATGCCGGAAGTATGCGTGAGTAAGTCACGTATAGTTATTTCCCTATTAGCGGGTAGGGCGGTATAGCTGGTATCTGCTTTATTAAATGATTGTAATACCACTGGCTTTTTAAAGGAAGGAATATACTTGCTGATCGCATCATCCAACAACAATGCTCCCTGCTCATATAGTTGCATAATGGCAACACTGGTAATTGCCTTCGTCTGCGATGCAATTCTCCAAATCGCATCTTTCTGTAATTTCTTTCCCGCATTTTTGTTGTCATATCCTACTGCTCGATGGTAAATAATTTTGCCATCCCGCGCCACAAGCGCAATAGCTCCTGCAATCCAATTGCTATCAATATAATCCTGAATCAGCTTGTTGATGCGTTCCAGTCTTGTTGATGAGAAGCCGACTGTCTCGGGAGCAACGATTGGTAAGTTGGATTGTGCACTCAGCGAACCAATGATACCGGCACATATCAATAAGGAGAAGAAATGTTTCATGATGAAATTATTTGGAAAGAGAATTTCTGTATGTACACAGCAATTTCCTCGTTTTTTCCCAAATAATAAGATGAATTATTTAGCAGCTTCACCAGACAGGATGGCCTTCTCCAATACCGGAGCATAATGGAGGTGCTCCAGTTCATGGATTTTTTTTGCCAGACTTGAAGGTGTGTCGTCAGGGTCAACAGTACATTTTTCCTGAAAAAGTATTTCTCCCTTATCAAAATGCTCATTGACCAAATGAATGGTGATGCCACTCTCTTTCTCGCCGGAAGCCAAAACTGCGGAATGGACATATTCTCCATACATCCCTTTGCCACCATAGTTTGGCAAAAGGGCAGGATGGATATTGGCCATCTTTCCATTATAAGCCGCGACCAGTTGTTCAGGTACTTTCCAGAGAAACCCCGCTAAAGCGATCCAACCGATGCGGTGTTGCTGCAAAACAGATAGATACGCATCTCCCCTGAAGAAACGTTCCTTCTCAATCATCAATATAGGGATGCCCCATTTCTCCGCATGTGCAATAACCCCTGCACCCGGTTTGTTACAAACTACCAGTGATACTGCGATTTCCCGGTGCCCATGAAAATATTCCATGATCCGGCGGGCATTGCTTCCGGTGCCGGAAGCAAAAATGGCAAGATAAATTTTATTGGATTCGGGAGGTAATATGCGAAGCTTTCGAAGCAATTTGACCTCATATTTCCAGAAAAAAGCCCATTGGCCCAACAAAGCGCCAAAGCTGAGCAGGATGATCTGATAGCCAATCAAAAGCATGAATAAACGCACCCCCAAACGAAAATACCACTCACTGTTGGCATCCATGCCCAACCAACGGGTAACATATCTGGTAAGAAAGGCAGTTGTAGTGCCGGTTAACCCGAATGCCAGAAAAACAATCCAGAAGGTTTTGGTGCTGAGTCCCCACTTTTGTTGCAGCCGATTGAACATTTGGCAAAATTCAGCTAAAAAACGTTAACAACCCGTCAACAAATTGAGAATTCGGTTGGGTGGTTAAAGAATTATAAAGAAATTGTTATGCGGCATGACAATGAATTGATTGGAGACACCTATGCTGCCCCTTAAAAAAATCAGATTCGTTTTTATTTTGTCATTTTCCTGTACTATTTTTGCACCCGTTCACGGAATATTTTTCCACACCCAGAACCACTGTACAGTTTATGCAATCCACCTATCGTCTTACCCACTATTTTGTCTCTTCCGCAATTATGTTGGCCGGTTTTTTCACCGGTTTTTCAGTTAAAGCACAGGATGGGAAAACTCTTTTCCAGACCAATTGCGCTTCCTGTCATCAGGCACATAAAAAGCTGACTGGACCCGCACTGGCGGGTGCTGAAGATCGTTGGCCAAATAAGAAAAATTTATATGCCTGGATCAGGAATAGTGCGGCTTTCCTGAAAACAGGTGATGCTTATGCCAACAATCTGTACAATGAATACAACAAAGTAGCGATGACAGCCTTTCCTAATCTTACCGATCAGGAAATTGATGCCATGCTGGCTTATATCAAATCTGTGCCGGCTCCCGGAGCCGCTGCTCCCGGTGGGGCTGCAGTTGCAACTGCTGCGCAGGAAGGAGATAATTCACTGCTCTTTGGTGTGCTTACCCTCATTCTTGCTGTAGTAGCTCTGACCTTGTTGCAAGTGAATTCCAACCTGAAGAAAATGGCGGATGAAAAGCAGGGCATTGATCCGGAGAAACCGGTTCCGTTTTTCCGCAACAAAAGCAACATTGCTTTTCTCTCCATCATTCTTTTTCTGATTGGAGGTTATTACACAACAATGGGCGCTATGAACCTGGGTAGAAGTACCGATTATCAACCGGAACAACCGATTTACTATTCCCATAAAGTACATGCTGGCATTAACCAGATCAATTGTCAATATTGCCACATTGGGGTGTACCAGGGCAAACAAGCCACCATTCCTTCTGTTAACGTATGTATGAATTGCCACCAGGCCATCAATGAATACAAGGGTGAAAAGCTGTACTCCGAAGACGGAAAAGAAATTGATGGGACCAATGAGATTAAAAAATTGTACAAGTACGCCGGATTTGTAGAAGGTAAACCCTGGGATGCTTCTGCTGCCAAGCCAATAGAATGGGTGAGAATCCACAACCTGCCCGATCACGTTTACTTTAACCATGCCCAACACGTGAATGCAGGGAAGGTAGCTTGTCAAACCTGCCATGGTGAAATTCAAAATATGGGTGAAGTGAAGCAATTCACAAACCTGAGCATGGGCTGGTGCGTAAATTGTCATCGCGAGACCAAAGTTCAGTTCAAGGACAATGGTTTTTATAGTATTTATGAAAAGTACCACCAGGATTTAAAGAGCGGCAAACTCGACAGTACGCGTGGAATTACCGTAGAGAAGATTGGAGGAACGGAATGTCAAAAATGTCATTATTAATAAGGTATCTCTTCCGCAAGGGAAGAATGTCTCAATTTGTTGAATTATATTAAGTAACGGTTTTAAATCTATCCCTCCGGGGAGCTGGATTACATTATGGAGCAAAAAAAGCATTGGCAGAGTTTCGGTGAGCTGAATCAGTCTGCTGCTTACAACAAAGATGTAAAAGATGAATTCAGGGAAGAATTGCCCGCAGTTGAAGATAATTCCGGTTGGTTGGAAGCCAAAGCTCCCCGCCGTGATTTCCTGAAATACCTTGGATTTTCTACAGCTGCCGCCGCGGCAGCCGCCAGTTGCGAAATCCCCGTTAAAAAAGCTATCCCACTGGCGAACAAGCCCGAAGAATATGTTCCCGGTATTGCTAAATTTTATGCAACCACTTTTGTACAGGATGGTGATGCTGTTTCCATTTTGGCAAAAGTGCGCGATGGCCGCCCTATTAAGATCGAAGGGAATGACTTAAGTCCGATCACCGGAAACGGCACCTCTGCACGTGTGCAAGCTTCTGTTCTTGATTTGTACGATACTGCCCGTCTTCGTTTCCCGTTGATCAATGGTCAGGAAGCAACTTTCGAAGCAGTGGACAAAGAAGCTGCCAAAGCTATCGGAGGAAATGTAGTCCTTTTAACAAGTACCATCACTTCTCCTTCTACCCGTGAAGCTATCAATCAATTCCTGGCTAAAAATGCAGGTAGCAAATGGGTAACTTACGATGCAATTTCTTATTCCGGCATGTTGCTGGCCAATGAGTCTAGCTTCGGAAAAAAAGCCATCCCTTCTTATCATTTTGATAAAGCCCGTGTCATTGTAAGTATTCAGGCAGATTTCCTGGGCACCTGGCTTTCTCCCATCGAATATGCACGTCAATACGCTGCCGGTAAAAAAATCAATGAGAAGCAGCCCGATATGAGCCGTCACATTCATTTTGAAAGTGTACCCTCCTTGACCGGTTCCAATGCAGATGAAAAATTCCTGATCCGCCCTTCCGAAACCGGTGCGGTGGCTGTTGCGCTGTTAAGCGCTGTCAATGGACAGGATGTAACTGGTATTACCGATGCAACAATTAAGAAAGCAATCCAAAAAACTGCTGCCGCTTTACTGGCCTCCAAAGGTGCTGCCCTGGTTGTATGCCAGAGCAATGATGTAAATGTACAGTTGGTAGTCAATGCAATCAACCAGGCAATTAGTGCCAATGGTTCAACTATTAACTGGGCTACCACCCTTCAGGTTCGTCAAGGTGTTGATGCTGATATGGCTCAATTGGTGACTGATATGGCTGCCGGAAAAGTGGATACTCTTCTGATACATGGCGCCAATCCTGCCTATACATGGCCACAGGCCAATGCTTTCCGCGAAGCGCTGAAAAAAGTAAAAACGACGATTTCATTTGCCGGCAAACTCGATGAGACCACAGAACTGTGTCGCATTGTGGTTCCCGATCACCACTTCCTCGAAAGTTGGGGCGATGCTGAACCTAAATCCGGATACTACTCTTTTATACAACCAACCATTTATCCGCTTTTCAAAACCCGTCAATGGCAGGATAGTCTGCTCAAGTGGGCAGGTGCCAGTTCTGATTACCTGACGCTCCTGAAGAATTTCTGGGGTGCCAGATTGGGTGGTGATACTGGTTGGGACAAAGCCCTGCAGGAAGGTGTGTTGAATCCCGCAACAGTTGCTGTGGGTGGTGCTTCCTACAATAGAGCAGGCGCTGCTGCTGCTGTTTCAGCCATCTCTTCTTCCAAGCGTAATACCGGTGTTGAGTTGGTTTTATATGAAAAGATTGCAATCGGCGCCGGTCAGGGAACAGCTAACCCATGGTTGCAGGAATTACCAGATCCGGTGACTCGTGCTACCTGGGATAACTATGTAATAATTTCTCCTGCCATGGCGAGAAAATTGCTGCAAATAGATTTGAACAATGGTGGTCAGGCAGATGCTTACGAGGTAAATCCTCCGAAAAAGGTGGTAAAAGTTACCAGCAATGGTCAGTCAGTTGAACTGCCTGTTTTAATTATTCCCGGAACACATCCAGACACCATTGGTATCGCTTTGGGTTATGGAAGAAGTGAGAAGCTGGGTAAATCTGTCATTGGAACAGGAAAAAATGCGTATCCATTTACTGCAGTTGAAGGTACTACCGTTAGCAGACATCAATTGAGTGCTGAAGTAACTGTTACCGGAGCTACTTACCCTGTTGCACTCACACAGACACACAATCGTTACGATACAGACCAGGGCAATAGAACAGAGGTGATGAAGGAATTGACGCTGGCTGAATACAAACATCATCCAACTGAAATCCGCGAGGAGCGCCAGAAAGAACTGGAACCCTGGGGCGGACTGGAAAATTTTGAAAAGCAGGGTACCATTTATCCTGTGTTCGATCGTCCCGGTATTCGCTGGGGCATGAGCGTTGACCTCAATGCGTGTAATGGTTGTGGTGCTTGCGTAGTAGCTTGTTCGGCAGAGAACAATGTATCAGTAGTAGGTAAGCCCGAAGTACTGCGCGGACATGAAATGCATTGGTTGCGTATAGACCGCTACTACAGTGGTGACGTGGATAATCCCAATGTGGTATTTCAGCCGTTGATGTGTCAACATTGTGACAATGCTCCCTGCGAGAATGTTTGTCCGGTGGCTGCTACCAACCACAGCAGTGAAGGCATCAACCAGATGACTTACAATCGTTGCATCGGAACCCGTTATTGTGCCAACAACTGTCCTTATAAAGTACGTCGCTTTAACTGGGCTGATTATACCGGTTCAGATAGCTTTGGTGATAACCAGCGTGGTATTGTAAATGATGTGGTATTGGAGATGAACGATGATCTTACCCGCATGGTATTGAATCCGGATGTAACGGTTCGCTCCAGAGGTGTAATTGAAAAATGTTCTTTCTGCATCCAGCGTTTGCAGGAAAGCAAGTTGAAGGCCAAGAAGGAAAGCCGTCCGCTATCAGATAGTGATATCAAAGTGGCTTGCCAGCAGGCTTGTCCGACCGAGGCCATTGTATTTGGTAACGCTAATGATAGCCACAGTGCCATCAGCATTACACGGAAAGAAAATCCCAATCGTCAGTTTTATGTTCTCGAAATGTTGCACGTGTTACCGAACGTGACGTATCTGGCGAAAGTGAGAAACACAGAAGAAAAAACGGAAGCATAATAACCGGATTGAAGACAACAGCCGCAAGGCAATCAGAAAACAAACCGGAACTATAAAAAAAAGGCAATGCATTTAAAGTACGAATCGCAACTCAGGGAACCACTGGTGGTGGGTGAAAAAGATTTTCACCAGGTAACAGAAGACATCGTTCGACCCATCGAAGCCAAACCCAGTAAACTTTGGTACATCGGATTTTTTACAGCGGCAGCGCTGCTCCTTTTCGGAATTTATTCTATTTACCGGGACGTTACTTATGGTATTGGTCAGTGGAACCTGAATAAAACCATTGGATGGGGTTGGGACATTACCAACTTCGTTTGGTGGGTAGGTATCGGTCACGCCGGAACCCTGATTTCTGCAATTCTGTTGCTGTTCCGTCAGGGCTGGAGAACAGGGGTTAACCGCGCTGCGGAAGCTATGACCATCTTCGCTGTAATGTGTGCCGGTCAATTCCCTATCTGGCACATGGGTCGTGTGTGGATGGCTTTCTTCGTACTGCCTTACCCTAATAGTCGCGGTCCGTTGTGGGTGAATTTTAATTCGCCTTTGTTGTGGGACGTATTCGCTATCTCAACCTATTTTACCGTGTCACTTTTGTTCTGGTACAGCGGTTTGATTCCAGATTTGGCAACCGTAAGAGACCGTGCTTTTACTTCCCTGAGAAAAAAATTATATGGTATTGCTTCCTTTGGATGGACAGGCTCTACCAAGCACTGGCAGCGCCACGAGAGTCTTTCACTGGTACTTGCCGGTTTGAGTACCCCATTGGTACTTTCAGTACACACTATCGTATCATTTGACTTTGCCACTTCGGTAGTTCCCGGTTGGCACACAACTATCTTCCCTCCTTACTTCGTGGCCGGTGCCATCTTCTCCGGATTTGCCATGGTGCAATCCCTGATGGTAATTACCCGAAAAGTATTCGGTATGGAAGATTATATCACTTTGGGTCACATAGAAGCAATGAATAAGATTATCGTTTTGACTGGATCTATCGTGGGTATTGCTTATCTGACTGAATTATTCATGGGCTGGTATAGCCAGAATAAATATGAGGGATATACCTTCTGGTATAGCCGTGCCAACTTGTTCAGTCCTTACGGCTGGAGCTACTGGGGCATGATGGCATGCAACGTATTAAGTCCGCAAATCTTCTGGTTCAGAAAAATGCGCAGAAATATATTCGTGACCTTTTTTATGAGTATCATCGTGAACATCGGTATGTGGTTTGAGCGCTTTGTAATCATTGTAACATCCTTGTACAGAGATTATCTTCCCTCCAGCTGGTCTGTTTATTATAGTCCGACTATATGGGAGGTAGGTTTTTACCTCGGTACATTCGGATTGTTCTTCACCTGCTTCTTCCTCTTCGCGAAGTACTTCCCGGTAATTGCGGTTGCGGAGATCAAGTATGTGCTCAAAACATCCGGTGAAGGCTTCAAAAATAAGATGAACAAGATTGAAGAGCAGAAACTGGATGAATTCATTCACGACAATGCACACGCCCACTAATTACTAATCACTAAACTTCCCCAAAGGGAAACGAGATATGGCAAAAAAGAAATTCGTTGTAGGTTGTTTCGATGATGAAGCGGTACTGTTTCCGGCCGTTAAGAAGGTACGGGCAGCCGGCTACAAGATCCATGATGTATACACTCCCTTTGCGGTGCATGGTCTTGATCATGCTCTGGGTCTGCGCGAAACAAGTCTGCACACCGCCGGATTTATCTATGGTATTACCGGAACATCCACTGCGTTAGGTGGAATTAGTTGGATCCTGGTGAAAGACTGGCCCCTGAACTTTGGTGGTAAACCACATTTTTCGCTACCGGCCTGGATTCCGGTGACCTTTGAATTAACTGTGTTGTTTGCTGCAGTGGGAATGGTACTTACTTTTTGCTACCTCTGCCAATTAGCCCCCTTTGTACGCAAGCACCATTTTCATCCACGTGCAACCGATGATCTTTTTGTGATGGCGATTGAGTGCACAGATAAAACCAATGTGGACGACTTACAAGCATTCCTGGCTTCGAGTGGTGCAGTTGAAACCAATGTACAGGTAGCTGAAACAGGCTGGTGGCTGGGCACTTATGATATGGAAGAAAAAAAATTAGAACACAGCAATACAGTTGTTGCTTAATCCCGAATACTTGAACGATGAGTAAAAACATTTCCTTTCTGCTGTTGGCTTCCGCACTTGTGCTGGTTTCCTGCAGTGACGTAAAGCGTAAGCCCGGTTCGGTGTATATGCCAGATATGGCGTACAGCCGTGCTTACGAGTCTTATGCCGATTACAGCAATCTGGCTCAGAAGAACATCAATTATACAGGAAGAACTGTGGCAGGAACCATCGCCCGTGGTGAAGACCTTCCCTTCCACATTCCTATGGATGTAGCAGGGGATACCACCAACTATACTGCATCTAAGTTGGTAAAAAATCCCATTACTTCAATGACTGATACTGAAACCAAAGAGGCAGAGCGCCTATACCTCATTAATTGCGGAATCTGTCATGGAGCTAATTTGAAGGGAAATGGACCTCTTTATAAAGATGGCGCCGGACCTTATCCTGCAAAACCAGCTTCATTGGTAGGTGATGCGAAATATGAAGCAATGCCTGAAGGACAGATGTTCTATTCCCTTGCTTATGGTAAGAATCTGATGGGCTCCTATGCTTCACAGTTGAGCAGAAAGCAGCGCTGGATGGTAATTCGATATATCAAAGACAAGCAGCAGGAAGGAAAAGCAGCTGCAACAGATATAACCGCAAAAAAATAGTACAAGACTTTTATGCCGGCAACGGCAAATGAGATAAACGAATAAAAGAAATACAATGGCATTTATCAGAGACCAATTCGAGATCCCCGGTAAAATGAAAACATGGTCGTTGGCATTGATCGGCATCGGCGGTGCTGCACTGCTGTATGGCATGTTCACCAAGGGCTTCAGCAAAGATGAGCACGAGCAGGTTCATTTTTGGGGAACATTAATGTACAATACTATCTTCTGGACACTGATATGTAATGCCAGCATGTTCTTCATTTGTATCACGACACTGGCCATGGGTGGTTGGCAGCAATCATTTCGCCGCATTCCGGAAGCTATCTCTACACTTGTTCCAGTATTTGGTACCATAACATTCGCCGTTCTGCTTTATGTAGTACTCGGACATAAACACCATATTTACCATTGGCTCGATGCAGAGGCAGTTGCCAATGACCCGATACTCAGAGGAAAAAAAGGATTTTTGAATCCCAATTTCTTTGTGATTTGGACTACTTTGACTATCGGATTATGGAGTTTGCTTGGCTGGAGAATGCGCCAAATCAGCCGCGAGGCGGATGAAGCTCCCTTTACTCAGCAATCCGGTGCCCGGTACATTTATCGTGGTACTGTTCGTGCAGCGCTTTTCCTCGTTTGGTTTGCATTGACTGTAGGTTCTACTGTTCCCTGGCTCTGGATGATGAGCATTGATGCGCACTGGTACTCTACCATGTATAGTTGGTACACTTTCGCCAGTTCATTCGTATCGGGTATGTCACTGGTTGCCCTCTGGGTAATCTATCTTAAAAACAAGGGCTACCTGGAGTTGACTACCCAAGAGCACCTGCATGATATCGGTAAATTCATGTTCGCCTTCTCTATTTTCTGGACCTACCTCTGGTTCTCACAGTACATGTTGATTTGGTATGCGAACATTCCTGAAGAAACAGTTTACTTCAAGCACCGCGTACAAGGACCCTACAAGGGAATATTCTTCCTCAACCTAATCATCAACTTCATTTGTCCCTTGTTGATTCTGATGAAGCGTTCTGCCAAGAGAAATTACACATTGGTAACTTTTATGGCAGTTTTAATCATCTTTGGGCATTGGATTGATTTTTATCAGATGGTGATGGGCAGTTTATCGAAAGATCATGTTACCCTGGGTTGGCTCGATTTTGGAATTTTGGCATTCTTTGTGGGAACTATGATATTCATGACAAGCCGTTCACTGGCATCCAAACCATTGGTTCCGAAGTACCATCCTTTCCTCAAAGAAAGTATCATCCATCAGGTATAAAAGAACTTATCCTATTCAAAAGCAATAACTGATTTATATATGTCTATTCTCTTTACAACCGCTGTCATCGCCCTGATCTTCATCATTATCTTTCAGATAGCCAAGGCGAGTGAGTATGTAACCCTGCTGAGAGGTGAACAAAAGGGCCAAAGGCAGAGCAATAAAATCAATGCCTGGCTGATGATCGTCTTCCTGGTATTGGGTTTGTTGGGTGTTTGGTATTGCAACGATGTCTATTTCGGACAAACCCTGCTTGCCCAGGATTCTGCCAGCGTGGAAGGCGAGCGAGTTGATTCTATGATGTGGCTGACCATTGCAGTAACCGGTATCGTTTTCATCATTACTCAAATCATTTTGTTTTATTTCTCTTACAAGTACCAGCAAAATGATGACAACAAAGTATTCTTCTTCCCACATAACAACAAGCTTGAAATTATTTGGACCATCATCCCTGCTTTGGTACTGACTGTTCTCGTAGCCGTTGGCTTGCGCAACTGGTTCCTGTTTACCGGTGCGCCCCCGAAAGAAGCCATGGTGGTAGAAATTACCGGTAAACAGTTTGGATGGATTTATCGTTATCCGGGAAAGGATGCTGCTTTCGGTAAAAAATATTACAAGAATATAGACCCCGCCAGCAATGGCTTAGGTATCATCTGGGAAGACCAGTTGAGCCACGATGACGTGGTGACGGAACAAACCATGTACCTGGTGAAGGGAAAGCCGGTAAAACTGGTAATTGGATCGAGAGATGTTATTCATGATGTGGGTCTTTCACATTTTCGCATGAAAATGGATGCAGTACCCGGTATTCCTACTACCATGTGGTTCACTCCGAAATACACCACCAAGGAGATGAAGGAACTGACCGGAAATCCAAATTTTGTTTATGAAATTAGTTGTGACCAGATGTGCGGTAACGGTCACTACTCTATGAAAGGAATCATAGAAGTAGTGGAACAGGAAGAATATGATCTTTGGATGGCCAAGCAGAAACCCCAGTACCTGGTTAACTTTCCTGACAAGGATCCTTCAGTTAAACCTGCTGTTGATTCTGTTAAAAATGTGATTGGAATGACTAACCAAGTCAACAAGGTCGGGGTTCAAATGTAATATTGATAGAGAAATAATTAAAAATAGTAACCACAAAAGAATACACTTATGAGTCACGTAGCGGAGACACAGACAGCAGGGGCGGTGGCGGTTCATCATGATGACCATGGCCACCATGAGCACCACGAGCACCA
>JBJTTC010000066.1:0-92907 GCA_046079965.1 Sediminibacterium sp.
CACCTCTTCTAAGTGTTCGATCTTTATTGATTGATATAGCTTTCCCCTTCTGAAAATCAGTCGTTTCGTCACTAGTTAATGAAACAATTCTGACCCCTGCGCCCAAAATAGTGGTATTCTCCTCATTTTCTTGTACAAATGCCCAGCCTACTGAAGAACTTCCTAAGTCTAGTCCTAAAATTTTTTTCATATTATACTTTATTTGATATTTTTTCTTTAGTATTGCTCTACAATTTTGAAGCTATTCACAATAAGGATTATTCCGTTGTGAAAACATTAAAAGCGGCCTCGGTCGCTTTTTTCATTTGGATGGGTTTCAATTTTTTTATAAGAATTGTAGGTGCGCACAATAAAAATAATAAAAAAACATAATTTAAAAATTATTTTCATTTCATACTTTGAAAGAATTAATTTCTACTACATCTGATTAATCATTTTTAGAGTCTGTTTACATGCAATGAGAAACAGTTTTATCTTTCTTTTGTCAATTCTGATTAAAGCATCAATAGGCAGTAGTATTATCCTTTTACCTTTGCACATCAAGAAATCATATGCCCTTACTTCCCCCGCCATCTTTTCAACCGCCCTTCTGGATGCTGAACGGACATTGGGAGACCATTTGGCCCAGTTTGTTTCGGCGGGTGAAGTTTCAATACAGTACCCGCGAGCGACTGGAACTGCCGGATGGTGACTTTGTTGACCTCGATTGGAAACTGGCTCCAACCCCAACTAAAGACCTGGTTATTATCACGCATGGTTTAGAGGGCGATGCTTCAAGGCATTATATAACAGGTATGGCCAACCTTTTTGTGCAGCAGGGTTTTGATGCACTGGGATGGAATTGTCGCAGCTGCAGTGGTGAGATCAATCGCCTGCCTCGCTTTTATCACCATGGCGATGCGGGAGATTTACGAATGGTAATAGAGCATGCCATTTCTAACAAGCAATACCATCGCATCGCTTTGGTCGGGTTCAGCATGGGAGGTAGTTTAAGCCTGCGTGTCTTATCTGAAAATCCTTCATGGGTGCCGGCGCAAGTAAAAGGAGCAGTTGCATTTTCTGTTCCCTGTGATTTATACAGTGGGGTACTTCAGCTGATGCAACCGGGTAATCAATTCTATACCCAACGATTTTTGCGGAAACTGGGGAAGAAAATAAAAATTAAATCCATACGATTTCCAACAGTAATCAATAATCATCAATATCACCGTATTACCAATTTCATTGAGTTTGACAACCGATACACTGCGCCCCTGCACGGCTATGATGATGCTATTGATTTCTACCGACAGGCCAGTGTAAAACCACTCTTACATCAATTACAAGTACCTGCTTTGCTTGTGCAGGCAGCCAACGATCCATTCCTCGCGCCGGAATGTTTTTGTGAAGAACTGGCAAAAGACCATCCCTATCTTCATCTGGAGATCACCCAACGAGGCGGACATTGTGGATTTTTAGAAAAGGGATCTGTTCATACCTGGGCCGAAAAGCGCGCACTCGAATTTGTTACTTCACAGGTTCTTGCTTCATAGTATCTATAAATAGGATGCCTGGGGACTACTCATCGGACTTTTTTTTCCGCAAGGATTCTTCCCGGGCAGTCATGGTATTGCCCTGCTTTCCTTGAATCAATCCCCTGCATTGAGAACTATTACAACGACATTGAAAGGGCATCATGTGCTCATCAAGAAAGTCTGCATAATCTAGCGTGAGTTCTTCCCCTGCCTCAATATTTCTCAAAGCAACGACATTGAGTCCGTCATAACCTGTATTGGCATTGCAGTGATGATTTTGTGGAGCCCATTCTGCCGGATTATCATCCCACAATAAAAACAATTCCCTGCTTAGCGGATAAGCATAGCGACTGAAAGTTACCTGCTCTTCTTTGTTCCAGTCTTTTTCAACAAAGCGACCGGTGATCAGGCGCTGCGCTTTTCCTTCCCCTTCAAAAATAACCTCTCCGGCTGCGATAGCACAATTGGCATAAATACCATATCCGGCAAGCGAATTCCCACGCATCGTATATTTTTTTTGCTTCCTTTGGTGCCTCGCTATTCCTTCCTCAATGATCAGTTGTAAAAAACCTGCTTGTCCCCGGGAGTCATGTTGCAAAATATAATCTGCTGAACCTTCGTAACCATCGGTGTAAAAGACAGAGCAGGTAAAATTGACTTCCAGAAAATAGAGGGTACCTGATTCATCCACCCTGAAATCCATGCGGGCATAACCGGCCCCGTTGAAGAGTCGAAAAATTTTTTCTGCGGCGGTGCGAAGAGCCGAACTTAATTCCGGATCAGTACACAATCGATTGGCGTTGGGATGCAGTTCCGATGTTTTGAGAGAATATGTTTTAAAGGCATAGCCCTCAGGAAAAATATACTCCACCGGAGGATAGCTGTGAACAGTCTTCCCATCCGGATCTGCAGCTACTAAAACTGTTAGTTCTCTGCCTGCAATGTATTGTTCCACCAATATTTCACGGTATCCTTCCTGCCGCAAGGCAGCAACCTGATTGATCAGAGCATGTATGTCGGTTACCATCGCCTGGTGATTGATACCCAAACTATCACCTGCTTTGGCAGGTTTTACAAACAATGGAAAATGGAGCGACGCAATTTTTTCGGCAGGATTGTCTTGAGGCAAGAGAACAACATGATCCGGAGTTTTCACCTCTTCACAAAAAGCTACGTATTTCATCAGGGTTTTAGGCGGATCATATAGCAAGGGGGTTGGGCCTGTATAGGGTAAGTTCAGTAACTCGAGACAATGAATGACGTCAATGGATGGGACTTCCCATTCCAGGTATCCTTCACAGAGATTAATAAAAATGTCGAAGCCCTGGTATTGTAGTTCCTTAAGCTGCCGATAGGTTGTGAGTTTGTTGAGAAATAGGTGTACCACTTCATGGTTGGACAACCAAGGTGTTAGGTCGCGTGGCGGATCATAGCTTTGATAATCTACCCCGCTGGTACTATAGTCTGGTTGCAATACGGCTATTTTCATTCCTTAATTGCTGTTGGCTGTAGTTGTATTTCCTGCTACGGAATAACCTACTCTCTGCAGGGCATCCACCAAAATTTCTTCAATCAGACGGGCAAAGGGCGTTTGATTTACCCGCAGTATAGCCCCTATCGAAGTATAGTTTTCATCTTCACTTAACCCGCACTGGGCATTTACTTCCAAAACATAGAGTTGACCGGTTGCTTTATCGCGGCGTATATCGGCCCTGGTATATCCCTTTCCCTGAACTGCCCGGTAGGCCTGCAGACTCAGTTCTCTTATGGCAGGTATCCAATCTTTGTTTGGAAGTGCATATCGATAAAAATCTTCCTGCCCCGGCATCGGTGTTTCCTCTTCATAGATTTCCCATAGCCGGTCAAAGGAGAGAAATTTTTCCTCTTCCCGAAGGGAGCCATGAAAAATTCTTTCAACCGGATCATATACTTTACAAAAAGAATAGGGCAAGGCAGAGCCTGAGATAAGGGTGGTATATTCTTCTCCGGCAATGAATTTTTCTGCTATGATTCCGTCGGCAGCCAGGTTCCAACCACGGTATCCCTCGAACATACGCCGGATTTGTTCTTTTGCTTCCTCGGGAGAGTTGACTACGTTTTTGATGCCCACGCCCATACTACCCCCTGAGATGGCGGGTTTCAGGATAAGCGGAGAGCCGAGTGCAGTAAAAAGCTCTTCTGTATTGGCATCTGCGCTGCGGATGATTTTCCAGGGAGGTGTTGGAACGCCTGCTTTTTCAAAAGCTTTCTTCATGGGTATCTTCGAAGTGGTCACCTGATAAAAATATTCGTCGGCACCGGAATAAACACAGTGATGCCCGTGCAACCACTTCAATATAGAAATACCCGGTGAACCATTGATTTCATCCCCATCACAGAGATTCAAAAAAAGTGGAAATTCACCCGCTGCCCCTGCATGTTGAAGAATGTTCGATAAAATGGCTGCATGGTTATCGAGGGTGATGGGCTGCCATTGCCAGTTCAATTGGAGGGTGTTGAATACGCGGGTGTATTCCTCGATACTTTGAGAGAAATCATAATAATAGTCGATGTTTTGGTCTTTGCTTTCGAGGGAGGGTGCCAGAACATAGATCTTCCATTGAAGTAAGGTAGGAGGAGAAGGCAGCAAATCGACAGGCGAGATCATGCAGTAAGCGAAGATTGTTGGCTGACTTGTTCGGCTATGAATTGGGTAAGCCGATAGCGTTCTAAGACAGATGGGGGCAGGTGTGCTGCTCCATTGATGGAACCAAGACAGCCCTTTTGTTGGCAATGGCAGGAAAAGGGTTGTTGCATGTTCCACTCAGTGGAAGGATAAAAAAATGTCAACTCATCTCCCGCCTCAATTTTTATTAAAGCAATGAATTCAAAAAGAGCGGTATCGAAAAATGTGTTGGGTGCGCAACTGTGGTTGGCGTATTGCAAGAAAGTAGGAGAGAGAGTGATGTGGGTAGAGGTACCTGTTTGCACAGTAAGGTAAGTTGGCTTTGACAAGATTGCTCCGGCCTTGAAACGGGTTATAACCTGGTTGGGTCGGAACGATTGGTTGGCATGCAAAGAATATTCACCTGTTTGCTTGTCTTGCCAAACCTGGGCAAGGTCATTCGATTCAATGATCCGATGGGGAAGAGCGGCGGCTCTGTTGGATTTCATACAATGAAATTTAATGGGGTAGGATAAAATTCATATAAATAACTACAGTTACGTATAAATACTATCAAATAATACTCCACAATTCTGCTATACTTTTTCACATTTATCGATGATAGATGGTTTTGACACACATCGCTTTTCAAGGTATATGCATTCAACTTGCTGAAATTCTGTCTATCGAAAACGAAGGATAGGTGTTTTTACTGATAAAAAATGGGTGTTTCAACGGTGGCGAAGGGTGGAAGAGCTCAGTAAATTAGCACCAATTACTACAATAAATACCTAATATAAATTTAGCAACCATGCAAAAACTACCTATTAGAATTGTAATGGCAGATGACCATGCAGTATTTCGTGCCGGACTTAGGACTTTTCTAGGTAAGTTTCAGGACTTGAAAGTGGTAGGTGAAGCGAATAATGGAGAAGATTTGGTGGATCTGGTCCATAGCCTTGCCCCTGATGTGGTAATAACTGATATAGATATGCCCAAAAGAAATGGCATAGATGCGGCCCAGGCCATCAGTAAAAACAACCCTTCCAGTCGCATTCTCATACTTTCTGTTCATGCTTCCGAGCAACACATTACCAAAATGGTCGATGCCGGTGCCCTTGGCTATGTCTTGAAAAGTTCAGACGCAGAAGAAATACTTGAGGCCATCCACACCCTATACCAACACAAACCTTACTTCTGTAAAGAGTCCACAGAGAAATTAACTGAGATCATTACCAAGCAGGTTAAGGGAGGGAGTAAAGAACCGGTTCAACTTTCTCTGAGGGAAAAGCAAATCATTCAATTGATTTGTGCTGAATATACGAGCAAGGCAATTGCCTATACCCTGCACCTGAGTAAACGAACAGTTGAAGGGCATCGAACCCGCATCATGGATAAAATAGGGGCAAAAAGTGTTGCAGGTATCATTACGTATGCCCTGGAGAATGGAATTTTTGATCGGAGCGTCTCTGATTGAAATCATCAATATCCCCAACTCTGGAGGGTCTGCAGATTCATGCGGCAGGTTTCCAGTGGTGCCATTTGTTGGTAAGATTCCTGTTCAATGATGATATGTCGTGTGCCATTGTTGGAACAAAAAGCCAGAATATCCTTTACAGGCACCACTCCCTTTCCCAATAAGGTACTTTCAAAAGCATGTCCCATCTCACCCTTGCCCGCCGCAGCTATTTCATCTTTGATGTGGAGGGACTGAAAACGGCCGGGATATTTTTTAACAACAGAAAAAGCTTCTGTTCCTGTTCCATGCATGTTACCGGTATCCAACTGCTGAATTACCAGTTCGGGGTCGGTATTTTCAAGTATGGCTTCATAAAGAGTACCATTGCCCATCTTTTCCGTGAATTCAAAGTCATGGTTGTGATAGCCAAATTTCATGTTCCATTTTTGACACAATCTTCCACAGGCATTGAAAACTTCCATGTATCGCTTTAGATCATCCAATGTTTTTCTCATGGAATTATCAAGCCAGGGACTGATCACATATTCTTGCCCAACGGTAGCTGCATCTTCAACAGTATATTTCCAGCCATCGCTAAAATCTTTCTTACCATCGTTCCAATGTTCCTTCCCCATTACTGTATGTCCGCTTCGCATCTCCATACCCAGGTCTTGTAATAATTTTTTGAAATCGACCGGGGTATAGCCGTAGAATTTTCGGTTCACATAGTTGGCATGCTCCACATATCGAAAGCCCATGGCTGCCAGTTTTTGCAGGGTACCTGCAGGATCTGCTTTCATGTCTGCCCGAACGGAATAAAGTTGAATTCCTAACAGTGCCCGGTTGGCTTTCTGTGCCAATAGGAATTGCAAGGGTAAAAAACTGCCTGCGGTAACTACGGCAGACTGACGAATGAAATCTCTGCGGGAATTTTTCATGAAAAAGTTTTTTTACTTGTTGCTCGGTAATAAAGATAATGCAAACAATCTTTTACTTATTATTTCTTCCCAAAAAGCAGGTGTCCCCAATGGGGCATCAATGCAGGTGTTCGTTTCCGGTAGGCCTGATATGCCGGATGATCTTTGTATTTTCTTTCCAGCATGGGAACTCCTGAAACCCTTGCCAGTAACCAGGTAATGGTAATGGGACCAATCCAGCCCAGCCAGCCGTAATCTAAAGACCCTGCAATCAGACCAATCCCCCACCACATTAATATTTCGCCGAAATAGTTCGGGTGTCTGGAATATTTCCATAGTCCGGTATCTAATATCTGCCCTGGCTGTCTATGTGCCATGAACTTCTTCAGCTGTGCATCCCCCACTGCCTGGAAATAAAAACCAATCAGCCATAGAAGACTACCTGCCCATATCCAGTCATCCCATTTTGCCGATACATTGATGGCGCTTATTTGTAAAGGAAAGCTTATCAGCCACATGAAAAATCCTTGCAATACGAATACCTGTAAATAGCTTCTCCAGATAAAATGCTTCCCCCAGGCTTCTCTCCAGGCGCGGTAGCGAAAATCTTCTTCTTTGTTTTTGTTTCTCAGGAAAAGGTAGATGCTTAATCTTCCACCCCAGATGATGGTCAGCAGATAGATAACACCAGCAGGTGGTGTAAGTGGATACTTTAGGAACAACGTCACTGCAATCACGACAAAGCCGGTTCCCCAGCATACATCTGCAATGTCATTTCTTTTAAGAAAGAGGGCGATAAGGAAAACACAAGTCTGGAACAATAAAATCCAGCAAGCAGTTTGAGTGAGTACCTGCTCTGGCATCAGGCTAAAACTCTTTTGATGATCCAGTATCCAGCTATAGCAACACTACCCGTTAAGATACTTCCCCAGATAACATCAATGAAAACGATGGTAATGGGCCAATTCTTAAGAGTGGCCAAATTGGTGAGATCATAAGTGGCATAGGTAAAGAAACCAAAGAGAGCTCCATAGATAGCGGCATGACCTAAACTATTTTTTTCAGCTGCAGGTAAGATCGCAAAAACAAAAATTCCGACAATGAAGAGGGCATAAAAAATAAAAGCGGCTGTCCAGTTCACCTGATCACTCAGAAAGCCGCCCAAATGTTTTCTGTATAGATCCTTTGCCACCCAACCGAGCCAGGTTAGGTCAATGGCAAAAAAAACAACAGCTGTTAATAGGTAGGCCAGTAAAAGTTTACCTGTATTCATATCCGTAATTTACATTTTTTTGTTGAATACCTTACAGGGGAATCCGATGGCCTGCTTCATTTTTAAAATGAGTTCAGTGACCCGGGTATTTTTCTCCGGCAGAAATGGCAAAAGGAAGTCTGTTTTGTGGTGGTGGGATAGGGCAGGTAGCAAAGTTGGTAAAAGCGCAGGGAGGATTGAAAGCGAGGTTGAAGTCCAGATAGATTTGATTGGCCTCTTTATTTTTGGCAACATACAGGAAGCGACCTGTGGGATAAGTTGTTTTACCGCTGGTTGCATCAGCGAACAATACAAACCAGTAATTTCCTTCATTCAATACATCCAGTCGATAGGTTTTTTGTTGGTAGGTGAATACCAGTTGTCCGGGAGATGCTTCATTATTCACCTGTCCCAGAACATTTTGTATGGTGATGGTTCCTGTCGGTGTTGGTTCAAAATAGGCAGGTATTTTCCAAATATGATTGACAGGAAATCTCGGCGGCGCTTTGAATTGCCTCAAAGCGGGTGCATTCAGGTCGCGCAAGCGAATGCCCATTTTTTCTCCCCGAATGATTACATTGAATCGAAGTGATCCGATGGCGAGTTGAGGCTGATTGGCTTGTGTGGGGTTGTAGATAACCGTTGTATGGACAGTTTCATTGTTCAGCAATACCTGACTTCCCGGATGGCTGGTCCAAATGATTTCATTTTCAGTAACAGTTATATCGCCTGCCCATTCCGGCATATCTGGATGATTGATTGGTATGCCTTTCTTACTATCTCTTCCTACGCTTGTTTTTCCCTTTTCCAACCAGAACAGTCCCGTTAGATTTATCCATCCATCAGGCGCTTTTAAATCTATTAACCTTTGTTGATACCAATTTTTTACAGAATCCTCATAAGTCCGTTGCTGAGAGGAAGAGGACAGTGAAAATAGCAGTGCTAAGAAAATCAGGTGAATACGAAAAGCAGAATACATGCAAAGGATTTGAATGGGGGAATAAGATCCGAAGGGACTTGGTGAATGGTGAGCCAACTATCGGATTCGAACCGACGACCCTTTCATTACGAATGAAATGCTCTACCAGCTGAGCTAAGTTGGCTTGTAATTATTTGGGAAGTAAAAATAAAAAAAAATCGAAAACGCAAATTGAATGCGTTTGTCATCGGAGTGTTCCTGCAGCCCACTGAACCTGATAAGCAGATATGAGGTATTTTACCCTGAGTTCGGTTTGTTTTTGAAGTGATTCCAGCCATTTTATCTCGCGGCTATTGACCAGGAAAAGGCTGCTTTCACCCTGAGAGAACCTCAATTCTTCATTCTTCAGTAATTGGCGGAGGTTGGTCTGAACCTGGTCGGTGAGCTGCAATTGTTCCCATTGACGAGTAAATTCAGTGTAGTAATAGCGAATTTTGTTTTCTGTTTGCCATCTTTTCGCCGAGAGTTCAATCGTAGATTCTTTTAATTTGATTTGGGCTCTCTTATACTCTCCTCTTCCCTGCCTGAAAAAAAGTGGCATGCTGAAGCCAACTCCCCATCGATTGTTGTTTTGAAGGAAGCCGCTTTCCCAACCGGAAAAAACAGAATAATTGTTGTTCAAAACATTCGCTTTGACGCTGAAATACGGGAGTAGTTGCTGGAACTTTAATTTTTTATCAATTTCCATGCTGCTCACTTTGAGGGCGGCAGCGTTAAGCATTGGGTTGTCATCCAAGGCGGTTGCCAGCAATTCTTCCAATGGGGCATTGATGGCACGACCTCGGAATAAGGCAATTTCGGGTTGCAAGTTGTCGGCTAAGCGAACAGGCTGATCATCTGCCTGCCAGAGAAAATAGGAGAGTTCTAAGGCCATGTTATTCAACTTCATGGCAGCTTCCGACTGCAACAATTTAATTTGCTGCAATTGAGCATATGCCTCAACTGTATCCATTACAGAGCGATCGCCATTCTGCCAATTTATTCTTACGAGTTGCAGGCGGTTGGCTGCATTGATTGAGAACTGTGTTATCAGCTGATTGATTTCCCAGGCACCTGCCCAGCGCCAATACGCTGCATAAGTTTCTAAAAGAAGGTCATTGACTTGTGCCAGTCGGTCTTGGACACTCATCGTTTTCATCAATTTGGCCTGTTGCAGGGCAGCTCTTCTTTTATCGATGAGAAGTCCGTTGGCAAGAGGTACCTCAATTCCAAAGTAGCTCATTCTTCCTATACTCAGTTCCGGATTCGCAAAGAGTCCCCTGGTATTTTCCAGTCCTGTTCTAAGGGTAACTGGCGCAGCAAATGGTACTTGTAGTTCTCCGTTGGAATAATTGTAGTAATTCTGTCCGTCGAATGTTTTTCTGTTGACATCGTAACCCACTACAGGGTCAAAAGCTCCCCTGGCTGCAGTTAATTCAGCATCGGCTCTTTCTGTAATCAGCACAGCTTGCCGGGCTACAGGATGGTATTTGCGCACCCATTCAAGTACATTGGGTAAAGAAAGGATTTCTCCACCGGGAACCGGCGCTTGGGCTGGTGCTGACAGGCATGCTATCAGACCGATTATAAGGCAGGCCCATTTATTTTTTAGTCCCGCCATTGCTGCTACTGGTTTCCGATTGATAATATTCAGGTGGGAATCCGTTGATGATTCGCCATAGTTCATAATATACCCTTACATCTTTCAGCAGGGCTATGCCTTTGGCACCGCCTCCCATTCTCAGTTGTTTGGGCCAGGGGTGGGTAGGATCATCTTCTTTTACAAGTACCCTGAATTTTCCATTGGGACTAACATTGGTCTCAATAGCAGCCACTTTACCACCGAAGGTACCGATAGAACTTTGTGGCCATCCACTGAAAACGATGGCAGGAAAGCCGTCGAAGATAAAACGGACTTTTTGACCGATGGAAATCAAGGGGAGGTCCATCGGATCAATGAACAACTGAACAGCGAATTGTACCTTTTCCGGAACAATTTCTACCAGCATATCACCTTCTTTGAGCATTTCACCGATACCGGCTTTTTTCGCTTTGGTGATTTGTCCGCTCTGGGGTGCACGAACGTAATACAGTTTATTTCGTGCATCGTAGTTAGCATAAAGATTGCGCAACTTGGCTACTTCTGCTTCCTCGGTTGCGGCTGCAGATAGTGCGCTGAAACGATCTCCCTCTGCCTTGGCAATTTTATCAGTGTATTCCTGCAGGGCACTTCTTTTTTCAATCAACAGGTTACTGATCTCTTGCTTGTTTTGAAGGAATTTATTTTCTACGCTGATTTTTTTTGCTACTCCATTTTGAAAATTGGCTCTCCTTTTTTCTAATTCAATGAGAGCGATGCTTCCACTGTCGTACATAATTTTTCCCGCATCCAATTGTCTTTTGTAGATAGACAATTCATTTTGGGCAGCAATTAAATCATTGCTGTCGCTGGCTACTTTTAGGTATTGTTGCTGCAACTTGTTGTCTATGGAGCTCAGTTTCAGGTCGAGGGCATTTCTGAGTGCAGTCACCTGAAGTTGTGCTGTACCTGCTTTGTTGTTGTAATTATCGATGCTTTTTTCTTTGGCACCTACTTGTTCGTTGGTTCTTTTCAACAGCTCTGGATCGAAATAGTCTGTTTTAACTTCACCAAGTTGCAGGAGGGTATCTCCGGCATGCACATAATCTCCTTCCTTCACGTACCATTTAACAACACTTCCCGGAATGACACTGTTAACTTCTTGTGGTCGTTGGTCTTGTTGCAGGGTAGTTACAGAACCGGTAGCCCGAATGTTTTGTGTCCAGGGGAGAAACAAAATAACCAGTAAAACAAAGAGCGTCCAGTTCATCCATTTTTTAATTCGACTTTTTCGTTCAATGTGGTAAATGGACTGGAAGGAGCGCAGCTTTGTGGAACTCAGTTCAGTTTCTATGGGCTTTGAAATAAATGGCTCCATGATCTATTTAATTTTTTCTAGTTTTCCCGCATTCATCTCGAAAACAACATCATACAAACTGATATCTTGTTTTTTGGCAATGATGATGGCAGTCGATTTTCGAAGTCGAATGAACTGAAGTAAGTTAATTTTATCTTGTAGGTTCAATTGTTGAAAGGGCTCTTCCAGCAACAATAGCCTGCTCTTGCCCATCAATGAACGTGTGAGTAGAATCCTTTGCCGTATGCTTTGAGTTAATCTTTTGCCTTGGGGGTCGAGCAAGGTATCGAATCCTTGCGGCTGTGATTGGATAAAAGGGGTAAGACCGGTATAAGCTGCTACCTCCATGATTTCTGCAATTGCAATCTGAGGATCTGCCATGGTGATGTTATCGAGCAGACTGCCTCGAAAAATGTCAAGTTGATTCAGCAATACACCTGTGTGTTGGCGGAGTGATGTAAGTGTATAATTTGATATGGGTAACCCATCTATCAGCACTTTGCCATCCACGTGTTTGAAAGCACCTGTCAACAGGCGGAAGAGACTGGATTTTCCGCTTCCGGAAGGGCCGGTCAACAATGCCACCTGGCCGGGATTTATTGTGAGGTTGATTTGGTGTAAAATATTTTCGCTATTGGGATAAGCAAAGTTCACTTCCTGGAATTCAATTTTAGTTCCGATAGGAGAATCATTCAGTATAGCTGTTCCCTCATTTTCTACATCTGCACGGATAACCATATTCATCTTTTCAATGGAAGTGAACATTTCATAAAAGGCATCGAGACTAAAAAGAAATTTCTCCACAGATCCGATGATTGCAATGATAACCAGATCAGCTGCAATGAATTGTCCTATATTAATTTGCTGGTCAACAAGGAGGGTGGCACCAACTATCAGCATCGCTGCCGTGATGAGGGTTTTAAAGCCGATTAGGCTCCATGCTTGTGTAAGTAATATTTTAAAATAATTCGTTCTTGCCTGCAGATAGCCTGTACTGAGCTCGTCGGTTTTTTTAACTTGTATATCACAGTTGCGGGTGTATTTAAATGATTTGATCATTCTGGCAAGCTCCTGTAACCAAGAACCTACCTTGTATTTATACTCACTGGCTTCAAGTGCAGCGCTGAAGCCGGGTTGAACGGTAAAACGAATGATCAGAACAATGGTTAAAATCAGAATAGCTCCAAAAGCAATGAAGATGGGATGATAAAAAGAAAGCAGCATCAATCCTAAAGTCATTTGAATGGCAGCTGTTGGTAAATCGAGTAATATTTTTTCAATTCCTTTTTGAAAAGAAGGAACTTCAAAATACCGGTTGACCAATTCAGGCAGATAGTACTGGTCCATCTTTTCAACATCCAGTCGGGGAATTCTATCCGCAAATTCCAGGGAATAACGGACAAATATTTTTTGTTTTAGTTTTTCTATTACCTGTAATTGGCGAACCTGGAGCAAACCTGCGATTAGGGTGCCGGATACTACCATGAAAATTAGCACGACGATCGAGGTAGAAATGGTGCCTGCGAGCACGAAGTTGATGATGGTTTGAATGCCGAGGGGTAGCGATAACTGAACCAGCCCCGCCAGTATGGCATAAAAATAAATCGAACTGATATCCGATCGATCTACTTTTAATAGGGCAAGCATTGAGCGGAAGACCTTTCCTGCCGATTGATAATGATTAGCCATTTATGCTGGTTGACAAAGGGGTTTAAACGGGCAAGCACCGGTTTTTTTGCCGGTGTAAAAGTATAACATTTTTTGCGTGGAGTGTTCAGTTCACTGGGTAATAGGCGCAAAGACATTCAGATCGATGTGTGCTTCAATATTCAGTTCCGGCTCCTTGTGCGAGCGGATTTTTTGCAGCCACTGGTCGAGACTGATTTTCAATTGTCCAATGCGTTTTTCGGCATGTTGTAATTCTTCACCAGATAATAAACCCGAGTCTATGCGTTTCTGGTGATATTGTATCTTAATTCCAAAAATATCGCTTACGATTTTGATGGCGTCTTGTTTGGGATAGCTTCCGTTGATCAGTGTCAATTCCATGAGTAAATTTTAAGGTATTTTTATTATTGTCCCTGCGCTGCTGTAAAGCCCGGAACACCATCAAATGTATATAGGTTTTCTGTTTTTATGATTTCAAGACCCTGTCCGTGAACTTCTTCCATTAGATTGAGCACATCGGAATAATACAAAAGACTTTCGTCGGAGGAAGTGAAACGACACCTCCAGTGATCGGTACAGAAAGTTTCCGGAAATCCTCCGGGCCATACTTTGGTACCCCTGTTGGTGATCATTTTCAATGAAATTGGGTCGGCATTACTTTTTTGTAATTGAGCAGCCAGCTCTTCAGCATTCCTATTGGCAAAACGAATGAACAAATCTACTCCCACCAATTCTTTTGCTGTAGGCAAAGCCGGCTCATAATTGGTTTGAACAGGGGAAAGGCCTTGAGAGAACTCAACCTGTTTCAGGTAACTGGGTGTCTGACCGAGGCGACAGATGATTTCGTCTGCAAATTCTTGTGTTCCTACTTTTTTAACAGATGCACCTTCTTTGAAAATATCTGCCGTATGTATGCCGTATTCCAGTGTTTTTAGCCAGGCATTTTGAATACTTGCTGCTGCCTCGGGCAAATCAATGTGCAAAAGCAGTTGAACTGCCGCCAATAGCAAACCGGAGGGATTGGCGATGTCTTTGCCTGCAATCATTGGTGCCGAACCATGGATGGCTTCAAAAAGTGCAAATTGATTTCCGATATTTACACTTCCCCCTAATCCAACCGATCCGGTAATTTGTGCAGCAACATCACTTAAAATATCTCCGTACAAATTGGGCATTACAATAACATCAAATAACTCGGGGGTATCTGCCAGGCGTGCGGCGCCAATATCAACAATCAGGTGTTCTTTTTCTATTTCGGGATATTCGCTGCCAATTCGATCGAAGGTCTTATGGAACAATCCGTCGGTCAGTTTCATGATGTTGTCTTTTGTAAAGCAACTCACTTTTTTTCTTCCGCAGGAACGGGCATATTCGAATGCATATCGGATGATTTTTTCTGTACCCGGTTTAGAAATCAATTTCAGGCATTGAATCACTTCATCTGTCTGCTGGTGCTCAATTCCTGCATACAGGTCTTCTTCGTTTTCACGAATTATGACCACATCCATCACCGGATGTTTGGTGGAAACATAAGGATGGTAAGATTGACAGGGCCGAATATTGGCATAAAGTCCCAATACTTTTCTAAGGGTAACATTGACACTTTTATAACCTCCGCCTTGGGGCGTAGTTATCGGACCTTTTAGAAAGAGGCGGTTCTTACGGAGGATGTCCCAGGCATTGGTGGGTATACCCGATTGATTTCCATTCATGTATGCCTTTTCTCCCACTACAATTTCATCCGTTTCAAGTGAGCAGCCGGCTGCCCGGATGATGCGTAGTGTAGCATCCATGATTTCTGGTCCGATTCCATCGCCTTTGGCAATGGTAATGCGGGTTGGAATTTTAACATTCATGGTGCAAAAATGCAGTGTATTATTCATATAATTTTATTTATACTTATTATCTTCGCGATAAAATTGTCTTATGAATTTCACGTTGCATCATTTGAAGGTGTTTCTGGTGGTGGCTGAAATGAAAAGCATTACGCTGGCTGCTCGGGTATTGAATATGACCCAACCGGCTGTGTCAATTCAACTTAAGAATCTACAAGACCAGTTTGATTTGCCCCTGACTGAATTAATTGGAAGAAAATTATATGTGACAGATTTTGGCCGGGAGATTGAGAACATAGCCCGGCGGGTATTGAGTGAAGTAGATTCCATTAAAGATCATTCCCTGCGTTTCAAGGGGGTTTTGTCGGGAAAGCTGCGCATAGCTGCGGCATCCACAGGCAAATACATTTTACCCTATTACCTGAGAAATTTTTTAGCTGAAAATCCGCATGTTGAGCTTGACATGGAAGTGAGCAATAAAAACAAAGTAGTAGAACGGCTGCGAAACAATGAAGCTGACTTTGTACTGCTAACGGTTATGCCAACCGATATGGATCTTTATGAGGAAGTACTAATGCCCAACCGGCTTTATCTTTTCGGAGCGACTGAAAATGTTCAGGGCATCCAGCAAAATCCCTCCAACACCCTGTTTCGGGATCTTCCCCTTATATTCAGGGAAGAGGGGTCTGGAACCAGGCATGTGATGCAGCAATTCTTTCAAAAATCGAACATCAGTCCGCGCATTGGTCTTTCCCTGAGTTCCACAGAAGCAGTAAAACAAGCAGTGCTGGCCGGTTTAGGATACTCGGTTTTGCCTTTGGTGAGTGTCGTAGATGAATTGATGCTCAACAAATTGTCTATCATACCTGTAAAAGGTTTTCCACTCCGCACTAACTGGAGATTGGTTTGGCTACAGAAGAAACAACTTACAGCCGTGGCATCTGCCTTTTTAAGTTATATCAAAGAGCACAAACAGCACATCTACCAGACACATTTTTCGCATCTGGAGAAAATACATTGATGACCTGTTTCTAATTAGGTTTCTGAAATTTTTTGTTAAAGCAGCCATGGCTCCTAAACTTTGGTTGCTTTCATGGTTCTAACAGATACATTTTCCTGTTATGAGCCTGAACAAAACACAGCGCCTTTTACTCCTTGCTTCTGTCTGTTGGTTTTTTGGAGAAGGATTGTTGGGTCCGCTTTTCACCGTATTTGCAGAAAGGGTTGGAGGCGACTTGCTGGACATAACCTATGCCTGGGCATTGTTTTTAATTACTTCGGGTATTTTATATATTTTCTTCGGTAAATTATTTAGTCATTCTAACAGAAAAAAAGAATTACTTGTTTTGGGATATGCCTTGAATACGGTATTCACTTTTGGTTATTTGTTGGTACACAATAGTACACAGTTATTCATCTTACAAATTTTACTGGCCATTGCCGAAGCCATTTGTACTCCTTTATGGGATGCGATCTTCGCAAAGGAACTGGATGAAAAAGATGATGTTTTCTTTTGGAGTGTCGCCGGAGGACATACCCATCTGGTTTCGGGTATTGCCATCGCCATAGGAGGTCTCATTGCTTATTATTTTTCATTCGAAATGCTTTTCATTTTGATGGGGATTATCCAAGCGATTGCCACCTTCATTCAATGGCGCTTGTTGTATATTGGATCGGTACCGACTACAAAAGTATAATTCTGCCTGATCGACGTAACTTAGCAGAAACCACATCCATGCGATTGATTTTGCCGGTGAATGTATTGTTCCTTTTTCTTTTTTCCCTGGTTACACAGGCACAGGATACCTCTTATCAATTCAGAAAGGCAACCCGTGATGGTATCGGGAAATATTATATGGGAAGGGAGATTGCAGCTGTGATGGGTGTCGGAGGGAGTTTTTGGCTGGAAAGGGAAAACCGAGACGAAGAAGAGAATACAACGCTGGCAATAGAAAGGATGCCAATTCAGGCGAATAGTATTGTTGCCGATGTAGGAGCTGGTAGTGGTTATTATGCATTTCGAATCAGTGAACGGGTTCCCCGGGGCAAGGTATATGCTTTGGAAATACAAGAGGGAATGTTGGAAATCTTGCACAACAGAAAAAAAATGCTGAAGAATGATCGGGTAGAAGTAAAAGCTTGCACCCTTCAATCATTGCAATTGCCGGAGGCTTCCGTTGACCTCGCCCTCATGGTAGATGTTTATCATGAGCTGGAATTTCCCAGGGAGATACTGAAATCTGTTTATACTTCACTCAGAGAGAAGGGGAAACTGTTGTTGATCGAATTCAGAGGCGAAGATCCGGAAGTTGCCATCAAGCCACTTCATAAAACAACGGTTGAACAATTGAACCGGGAAATGGGTGCCAATGGGTTTAGGCTAAGCTATCGTGGGGATTTCTTGCAGGTACAGCATTTTCTTGTCTATGAAAAGATCCCTGATTTTTTTTCTGGTCAGCCAACCCGGCATTGATTCTATGATTCCTGTCCGACAATATTTCACCTTCTTTCAACCTAAAAAAGAATTGCTGATTGTTCTGCTGGTATTTTCATGTACCACCTTGAAAGCTCAGTCAGGTCGAATAAATACTTATAATACTATCGGCTGGTTCAATTATCTGGGGAATTATCGCTTATCTGATAAGACATCTGTTCATGCTGAATACCAATGGAGGAGAGCAGGTTTGATAACAGATTGGCAACAAAGTTTATTGCGGGTAGGCATCAATTATCACCTGAAGCCATCTACCCTTTTTCGGGTGGGATATGCATGGGCTGAAACTTTTCCTTATGGAGATATTCCACTGAATACATTTGGTAAAACCTTCACTGAACACAGGTTGTATGAGATGCTACAATTATCGCAATCTGAAGGAAGGTTCGATTTTATACACCGGCTTATGCTTGAGCAAAGATGGATCGGAAAATTTAGTTCAGCATCTTTAGAGAAGGAAGATGATTTTGTTTTTACCAACAGGATGCGCTATATGTTCAGAACAGTATATCGGTTGCAAAAAGATGCACGTAAGTATCCTGTTCCTTATTTCGCAGCTTATGATGAAATACTGATTGGGTTTGGTAAAAATGTAGTGGTGAACATTTTTGATCAGAATCGCTTGGGGTGTTTGGTGGGAGTGAAACTTAGTTCAAGTTGGTCATTGGAAGGAGGGTATTTCAATCAGATAGTACAATTTTCCAGATTAGTAGGTGGCCAATCTGTTTTACAATACAACCGGGGCATTATTTTGAATGCCTGGCATTCAGTTGATTGGCGAAGGAAGAAAAAATAAAAGCCATTCTTTTTCAGCCAATTTTTTCGACTATTTTCTAGCCATAACTTTTTCTGCAGCAGCAACAATATAAGGGGTATCCAGTCCGTATTTTATCAACAGATCCGTTGGTTTACCACTTTCCCCGAAAGTATCATTGGTACCGATGAATTCGATTGGCACAGGGTGATTGCGTGCGGCGGTTTGTGCAACAGAATCTCCCATGCCGCCTATGATGTTGTGTTCTTCAACTGTAACGGCACAACCTGTTTTTTGAATGGAGGCAATGATAGCTGCTGTATCCAGGGGCTTGATGGTGTGCAGGTTGATTAATTCTACACCAAAGCCCTTTTCTTCCAGCAATCGACCAGCTTCAATTGCTTTCCATACCATGTGGCCGCAGGCAAAAATGGAAACATCTTTTCCTTCACTCAACACCTGTGCTTTACCAATTACGAAGTCCTCCCCGGTTTCACTGGTGAAATTGGGCCATTTGGGTCTTCCAAATCGGAGATAGACCGGACCGGCATAATCAGCGATTTTACGGGTGGCTGCTTTTGTTTGATTGAAATCACAGGGAACAATAACCGTCATGCCTGGCAGCATCTTCATTAAACCGATGTCTTCCAATATTTGGTGGGTTGCTCCATCTTCGCCCAATGTTAGTCCGGCATGTGACGCACAAATTTTTACATTTTTATCGCTGTAAGCAATGCTCTGGCGAATCTGGTCGTACACTCTTCCTGTACTGAAATTGGCGAAAGTGGTTGTATAGGGAATCTTCCCCCCAATGGTTAGGCCTGCAGCCATTCCCATCATATTTGCTTCTGCTATGCCACATTGAAAAAATCTTTCAGGAAAATCTTTCATGAAGGGTCCCAGCTTCAAAGAGCCTGCCAGATCAGCGGTAAGAACTACAACCTGGTCATTTGCCTTGCCAGCCTCATAAATTCCCTCACCAAAACCGGCGCGGGTTTCTTTTTCATTGAGTACCTGAATTTCTTTTAATGACATTTGGCTGATTTATCGGGTTAAATAGATGGTGAGAAAAAGAGTTTATGGTGAGGATGATTTTGGTCTCGTTGTACTGGTATCATCCTTCAAAGGTGCTGTAGAAATATGGAGTTTTGGCCTCAAACTCAGCACTACAGGTATCGACCATTTTATAAACTCTCTTTATTCCCAAATCATTTCTTTTCGTGAGTACATCTTCATCCTTACAGTTGCCTTGTAATATCCGGGCAATTTGAATATCAGAAAAGCCATTCACTTTTGCTTCCCTTAACAAGCCTTCCGGAAGGGTATCGATTGAGCAGGCGGCAAGTTCTTTTTCAATTCGGCAAAGCAGTTGTATCTGGTAAATGAACCAGCGGTCGATTCCGGTAGATTGTACGATGGATTTAATGGTAGTGCCTTGCATCAAGGCATCTTTAATGCGGAAGATGCGATCCCATTTGGGAGTTTTGATGTATTCAGTAAGCTCTTCATTCTTCATCAGACTCTTTCCATAATACCCTAATCCGACCGCCTCGTTTTCAAGACTTTGGCAGGCTTTCTGAACGGCTTCGGTAAAGCTGCGTCCTATTCCCATCACTTCACCTACACTTTTCATCTGAAGACCAAGGGTGTCATTCGCTCCCTTGAATTTATCGAAATTCCAACGCGGTATTTTCACGATAACATAGTCCAGAGCCGGTTCGAAATATGCAGACGTAGTTTGTGTGATCTGATTTTTTAATTCATCTAGTGTATATCCAATGGCTAGCTTGGCTGCAATTTTTGCAATGGGATATCCGGTTGCTTTGGATGCCAATGCTGAGGAGCGACTAACACGGGGATTGATTTCTACGGCAATGAGTTCTTCCGTTTCAGGGTTTTGTGCAAATTGTACGTTACAGCCCCCGGCGAAATTTCCCAAAAAGCGCATCATCAGGATGGCTTTGTTGCGCATATCCTGAAATGAAGTATCACTTAGTGTCATGGCTGGTGCTACCGTTATAGAGTCACCGGTATGTACCCCCATCGGATCGAGGTTTTCTACAGTGCAAATAATGACCACGTTATCTGCCTTGTCTCGCAACAGTTCCAGTTCAAATTCTTTCCATCCTAAAACGGCTTTTTCCACCAAAACTTCATGAATGGGGGAGGCGGTCAGTCCCCTTTCCAATGCTGCGTCCAGATCTTCTTTCCCGTGAACAAATCCACCCCCGGTACCCCCCAAAGTGAAGGAGGGCCGGATCACCAGAGGAAACCCAATTGCCTGAGCAAATTCTTTTCCCTCCAGAAAACTATTGGCAACACGGCTGGGAGCAACCGCAATGCCAATTTTTATCATCAGCTGTCGGAATTTTTCTCTGTCTTCCGCTGTTTCGATGGCGGCAATATCTACACCTATCAGCCGAACACCATATTTTTCCCAGATACCCAGTTCGTCTGCTTCCATGCAGAGATTCAATGCTGTCTGACCACCCATGGTAGGCAATACTGCGTCAATCTTATTTTCGGTAAGAATCTTTTCAATGCTGTCGGTTGTCAAAGGGAGCAGGTAAACCTTATCAGCCATCATAGGGTCGGTCATGATGGTTGCCGGATTGCTGTTGATGAGGATTACTTCTATGCCCTCTTCCCGCAAACTTCGTGCGGCTTGAGAACCGGAATAATCGAATTCACAGGCCTGTCCGATGATGATCGGACCAGAACCAATGATCAGAACGGAGCGGATGGAGTTGTCTTTTGGCATGTTTGTAAGGTCAGGCAAATGTAAGAAGCTGCTGCCAATCTATCCTTGATTTTTGTTCGACTTACCGGGGTTTTCAACAAAATAAGGAGAGGAATGTTATTTAACCTTACATCATTCATTTTAAACTGATTTTATGGCCGAATTAAAAGAGGGAAGCAAGGCCCCGGCATTCAAAGCGGTGGACCAAAACGGGCAGACCATTTCATTGTCTGACTTCAAAGGCAAGAAGGTAATTCTTTATTTCTATCCCAAAGATGATACACCGGGTTGTACGGCACAGGCATGCAACCTAAGGGATAATTACAAGGCTTTGCTGAAAAAGGGGTACCAGGTAATTGGTGTGAGCACCGATGATGTGAAAAGCCACAAGAAGTTTGAAACCAAATATGATCTTCCTTTCCCACTAGTTTCCGATGCAGACAAAGCCATCGTGAACAAATACCAGTTATGGGGTGAAAAAAAGTTCATGGGCAGAACTTATATGGGAACAACCCGTACAACATTTTTAATTGATGAAAACGGCAAAATTGTAAAAATCATTAATAAACCAGATACCGCCAATCATACAGAGGAGGTGCTGGCTGCCTGGTCTGAGAAGAAATAAATTTACTACATCGAGAGCATAAAAAAAGAGCAACTACTGAGCTGCTCTTTTTTTATTGAGTAAGTACAATCAGGTAATTATTTCTTTGTTTCGAGCAATTTGAAGAATTGGTCTAGCTGGGGCAGAATTACGATGCGGGTGCGGCGATTCGCAGCGCGACCTTCAGCACTGGTATTGTCCATCAATGGCAAGTATTCACCCCTTCCGGCAGCAGTCATGCGCTTAGGATCGAGGCCATAACTTTCCTGCAATAACCTTACTACAGTTGTTGCCCTTTTCACACTCAGGTCCCAATTGTCTTGTATTCCCTGGCTGCTGATGGGAACGCTATCGGTATGGCCTTCTACCATGAATTCGATTTCAGGTTGAGCATTGAGTACTTTGGCAACTTTTCCAAGTACTTCTTTGGCACGATCAGTGATGGAATAACTTCCGCTCTTGAAGAGCAACTTATCAGAAATGTCAACATACACAACACCTTTGTCAACCTTGATGTTGATGTCTTTGTCATCCAGGTTTCCGATGGCGCCCTTTAAGTTCATTACCAGTGCCATGTTCAGCGAATCTTTTCTGGCAATAGATCCTTGAAGATCTCTGATATAAATGTCTTTGAAACCTATGTTCTCCAGTGATTTTTTAATGCTTTCAGCCTGTGAACCTGTAACAACAGAAAGATCTTTCAGCTGATTCAAAACGGTATTGTTGTTATCGCGCAGGTAGTCAATCTGTTTGTTGAGATCAGCAATTTGTCCTTCAAGAATGGCCTTCTTGCTGTTCAAATCTTTTACTTGTCCCTCAGATTTTTCGATGGCGAAATTGCATTTTTTTAGTTCATCCTGCAGATCACGGTATTTTGCCTGCATGGCCAAATAGTCTCCGCTCAGTTGGGCATATTTCGCTTTTTCAGCTTCAAAAGTTTTGGTGCTTACACAGGAGGTACCGAAAAGAGCAATCAATGCTACTAGTAAAATATTTCTTTGTTTCATGGGCTTAGAATTGGGTTCAAAATTACTGAAAATTGCAGAATTCATGCCAAATGCGATTTCCCCCTGACATTTTATCATTTCATTAAGAGGCGGCTGCCGTTTCATGGAATGATAATAAGTTCATCCTGTTGTTTTGTAATTGGCTGCAGGTATTCATTCTGCCCAGATCACTTGTTTGTCTTCCTGGCTCCAGGGAAGATACTGGTCGCCGAAGGATGCATCTACTGCTTTTCTTTTTATTTTCAGCGTAGGTGTCAGCAAACCGTTGGCGATTGTCCACTCTTCACCCACCACAATTACTTTCGATAACCTTTCATGGTGCTCTAGTTGTTTGTTGGTCTCTTCCAGCAACTGTTGCAGTGCAGAGGTTTTTTGTTCTTCGGGGTCAGATTTTAACGATTCTGCCAGGGTGCAGATGACCATTGCATTTGGCAGTCCGGAACCAATCACACAAACCTGTGAGAGCATTCCCGCCTGAAGCAACTTTGACTCAATTACAGCAGGCATTACATATTTTCCTTTGCTGGTTTTGAATTGATCTTTAATTCTGCCGGTGATGGTAAGGAACCCTTCCGCATCTATTGAACCTTCATCTCCTGTTTTGAGGTAGCCATCTTCAAAAGATTCGGCGGTCATTTCAGGTTCTTTAAAATAACCCAGCATAGAGGCTTCACTTTTTACCTGCACTTCATTGTCTTTTCCCAATCGAACAACAACACCCGGATAGGAGGTGCCTACCGTTCCGAATTTTACAGCCTCCTTTCTGTTGGAATGAGACAAGGCAAGGTTTTCTGTCATGCCATACGCTTCTTGAATTACAATGCCTAGCCGCTGAAACCAAAACAACAAGGCCGGATTAATGGGTGATGCGCCGGTAAAAGCGTGTTTATAGCGTGACAGACCGAGTTTTTTTCGGATGCCCGCTTTAATAACAGACGAGACAATAGGAATTGATAATAGGCGGTTTAGTTTTTGTTGAGGTATTTTTTTCAAAACCCCCTCCTGTAATTTTTCCCAGATGCGGGGAACCGCCAGAAAGACGGTTGGTTGTGTATGTGCCAGATTGGTAGCGAAGGTATCCATCGATTCCACAAAATAAATTTTGCTTCCGGTAAAAATGGCACCACATTCTACCAGCATTCTTTCTGCAACATGGCAAAGAGGGAGGTAGGAAAAAAAAGTTTCTTTTTTCAAGTGGGCATAGCTTTGCAGGAAAGCATCCACTGCAAATGCAGTAGCTGCATGGTTGTGCATTACACCCTTGGGTTGGCCGGTTGTGCCGGAAGTATAGACGATGCTGGCCAGTGAATCCGGATCTACTTCCGGTTCGCCTTCCAAAGGGGCATGGCCCGCTACCAGATCATTCCAATTCAGGCAACCTTCATTGGGATAAAAGGGGAATGTAATTTGAATGAGGTTTTCAGGTACGCCTTTTCTCAGTTCGGATGGCTGATCGAGTTTTCCAATAAAAATCGCCCTCGTCTCACTATGATTTATGATTTCTCTTACAGCATCAGGTGTGATATTGGGATACAATGGTACACCGATACAACCTGCCAGGGTGATCGCCAGATCGGACATTACCCAATGGGCACAGTTTTTACTCAGGATGGCTACCTTGTCTCCTTTGCCCAATCCCATGGACCTGAGGGCAGCTGCCATGCTTCTGATTTCCCGGCCGGCCTGCTGCCAGGTGAATTCTTTGTAAACACCCTGAACAGGTTCCGATAAAAATAAGTCTTGTGGTTGTGCTGCCTCGTACTGACAAAATTTTTCTATGAGCAGCGGAAGTCGCTTTTGCATGAGAAATAATTTTAAGGATGTAATAAATGTTTCACGTCCCAACCGGGATTTTTTCCTTGCATTCTGCCAAAAAATTGAATGATCTTCTGAAAATCAGCTTCTGTATGGTTGGTGGTATCAAAAGGTTCTGCGATGGCTACTTCTTTTCTTCCAAAATCAAACCCCACCATAACCAGTGGTACTTGTGCCTGGTGGGCAATGTGATAGAAACCTGTTTTGAGTCTTTCCACTCTTTTTCGGGTTCCCTCAGGTGAAAGCACCAATGAAAAAGACTCAGCAGCATTGAAGCGTTCAACCACCTGATCTACCAGGTTGTGTGCCGAAGAGCGATCAACCGGAATTCCTCCCAGCCAGCGAAAGAAAAACCCAAAAGGGCCATCAAATAATTCCTTTTTACCGAGAAAACGAACGTGGCCCAGGCGTAGCTTCGATCGAACCGCCAACCCCAATACAAAATCCCATGCACTCGTATGGGGTGCTACAATGATGACCAGTTTTTTCAGGTGATAAGGGTATTGTCCACGTATTTTCCACCCTGTGATCCATAACAGGAAAGTCCATATCAATCGCATAAGGCAAGCCGGGTTCTTTACAACAAGATAACAAATCCGTGTGATAATCAGACAAATGGGCTCATTAAAGCGACCCACACCCGTGAATGTTGAAGTTTACGTGTTTAAAAAAAGCATTCAACTCAACGTTGAATGAGCAATTTTCTTATTTCCAACAGCGTTTAAGTAATAAAATAAACTTATGCCTTCACTCCGTTCGTTGGTTGGCTCCGAACTGATGCTGGTAAAGCAACACATAGCTGGCATCCGGCAGATCGTACCCAATCAAATACACTTAACAGCTGCTGAAAGAAGAAGCCTGTTCAAGCTAAATGCCAAGCGGCAGGAGTTTGTACAAAAGTCATTTAACTATATGCGGCAACATTCTTCGGAATTACCTTCTTTTATTGACATGGCTGCCTGCAACAACGACTTGCATTTGTATCATCAATGTGCTGAGGTGATCAAGGAATTGGAGCAACTACAGGAAAAACTGGAAGATGCCAGGGTTTTTCTGGGAAACCGCATCATGAAGCAAACCCGGGGATTTTTTATTCATGCAAGAGGGGCTGCTGAAGCGGGTCACAAAGAATTTCAAAAAGTGTATGACGATCTCAAGCCTCATTATGCTGTAGGAAGAAATGCTGCTATCCGAAGAACAAAAAAATAACAAGATGGAAGCGGTTTGTTTTGCAGGTGATCAATGGGTTCCCCTTCGGGATGCCGGACTGCCACTTTCCGATTTGGGTTTGCGCAGGGGATATGCAGTCTTCGATTTTCTTCGGGTTACTGCAGGCGTCCCTCTTTTCTTGTCTAAGCATGTTGACAGATTTTTTACCAGTGCAGCAGAAATGCGATTGGGCATTCCTTTCAGTCCGGTCGAGATTCAAAAAATGGTGCATCAAATCATTGACTTCAATCAACTGCAGGATGCCGGCATCCGACTCTTGCTAACCGGGGGCAGTTCGCCTGATGGGGTTCACCTGGGCATACCCCGTTTATTCATTGTTCATGAGAACCTGGTTCCACCTGCCAATCACTTGCCTGCAGCGGGCTTTCACCTGATAACACATTCTTTTCGGCGTCAATTTACAAAAGCAAAGACTACTGATTATGCCATGGAGTTGTGGCTTCGTCCAATGGTGGACAATCTAGGGGCGAATGATGTATTGTATCATCAGGATGGATTCATCAGTGAGTGTCCCCGATGTAATTTTTTTGTGGTGAACCGGGCAGGCCAATTGATAACAACGGATAAGCATATTTTACATGGAATTACCAGAGCAACCATCTTAGAAATCGCCCGGGAAATAGGCGTGGATGTTGAGTTGCGGGATCTGCATGTAAAGGAAATTCCCCTCCTAAGGGAGGCCTTCATCAGCAGCACCACCAAACGAATTATACCGGTTTCCCGTATTGATGATGTGATGGTGCCAATGGATGGAAAGATTACCGATATCTTATATCAACGTTTCCTTCAGAGGGAACAAGCTGAAATAACCAATGGATCTGCTATCTGATTCCACTCATATTCTGCGGGTCACTGCGCCCGATGGTTCTGCCGTGCCTATTACAGTTGAATGGCAGGGAGAAACTGCTTTTACGCTGACAGCACCGGCTGTAATTGATACAGCTATCCATTCATTGATCAGGGATATTTTTCTGCGGCTCAGCAAGGCATCTTTACAATATGTTACAGATATTATTCCCGCTTATCATACCCTTACCATTGTATTTGATCCTGCTGCACTCCATCGCCCTATTCCGGGGGATATGAATGGAAACATGGTTCTAGATGAAGTGCTTTGCCATTTAGGAGCGGATGATACAACGGAGCAGAAAGAGAAAAGAAGGATACGACTACCCGTATGTTATCATCCATCACTGGCACCCGATTTGAAGGCTCTTGCCGCAGAACTTCAAATGGATACAGAAGAATTGATCAGCTTGCATTGCAGCCCTACCTATCGGGTTTTCATGTTGGGGTTTTTACCCGGGTTTGCCTATATGGGACCCGTAGATGCCCGCATCGCAGCGCCCAGACTCGCTCGTCCAAGACAAAAGGTGCCCGCCGGAAGTGTTGGTATTGCCGGCTCACAAACGGGGATCTATCCAATTGATTCCCCCGGGGGATGGCAGTTGATAGGAAAAACTCCTTTGCAATTGTTCACTCCCAATTTACTTCCCCCCTGTTTGCTTCATCCGGGTGATGAGGTAATCATGTATCCAATATCGCTTGATGCGTTTCACCAATGGCCTGTATCATGAGTATGCTTGTTATTAAAAAAGGAACCTTGGATACCATTCAGGACAATGGAAGAACCGGTTGGCAGCACCTTGGCATTCCTGTGGGAGGTTACATGGATCCCATTTCAGCAAAATTGGCCAACTTGTTGGTAGGAAATTCTCCTCAGGAAGCTGTATTGGAAATTTTTCTTCCAGGACCGATACTTCAATTTACATCCAACGCACTCATTGCCATTACCGGAGCAGGTTCTGTGGTTTCCTCCGACGGCATAGAGATAGAGTTTAACCGACCAACCGTAGTGGGAGCCGGGACTAACTTAACCTGGCAGCCAACTTCTATTGGAAGGATTTCCTATTTAGCCATTCGTGGTGGATGGCAACTGACACCCTGGTTGGGAAGTTATAGTACTTGCTGGTGTGTTGCTGAAAGTGGATGGCAGGGAAGGGCTTTACAAAAAAATGATGCAATTCCTTTTCGTGAATCATTGAAGCTGCCTTTTGTTCCAGCGAGAGCGTCGATTCGCCCCTTGCCCTGGAAACACGAGGTTCCACCGGATACCAATGAACCCATTCGATTGATGCCAGATAGCCAGTTGTCGTTGCTTTCACAAGAATCCATGCTGCACTTAACCTCTACTCCCTTTTTGTTGCATCCCAACAGCAATCGGATGTCTTATTCATTGACGGGTCGTTTACTGACCGGACAACACAAGGAAATGATTTCTTCAGCAGTAATGTTGGGCAGTCTTCAATGGTTGCCGGAAGGACAATTACAGATTTTTATGGCCGATCATCCAACTACAGGCGGATATCCGCGCATCGCCCAGGTGGCTGCAGCAGACAGAGGAAGATTGGCCCAGTGGTCTTTACAAAAACCCATTTTTTTTGATTGGATAACACGGGAAAAGGCAGAAAAATCTTTGCTGGAACAACATGCTTATCTTACCCGATTGGAAAAAGCATTGCACTTGCGAATGGTGTCGTATCTTACCGGTAGTTCATGATAGCACTACCATGTTATACATCGATATTAATTGTGATCTTGGCGAAAGTTTCCCCGATGATCAATTACTGATGCCCTACATCAGCAGTGCCAACATAGCCTGTGGTGGTCATGCGGGGGATACTGATATCATGCGTTCTACCATTGAATCATCTATGCACCACGGTCTGCGCATAGGGGCACACCCCGGATACAATGACCGAATCAACTTTGGCAGAAAAGAACAAGCATTGGGAGCTGATGAGTTGTATGATTTAATAACAACACAGGTACAAAGGATTAAAAAGATAACGGAGGAATCAGGTGGATTGCTGGAACATGTTAAACCACATGGTGCCCTTTATAACTTATCTGCCCGATCTCCGGAAGTGGCTGCAACCATTGCCCAAGCAATAAGAGATGTAGATTCGGGTTTGTGTCTATATGGACTAAGCGGATCTTTTTCAATTACCGCTGCGCGGGAAGCCGGACTGGAAACGTGGCAGGAAGTATTTGCGGATAGAAGATATGACGACAATGGACAACTTCTAAGCCGCCTTCATCCCGAAGCGATGATAGGTAAAACAGAGGTGGCTTGCGGTCAAGTATTGCAAATGGTCAGAGATAATTCAGTGACCACAGTTTCGGGGAAGATTTTGCCTGTTGCAGCTGAAACCATTTGTATTCATGGCGATGCAGCCGGTGCAGCAGCGCTGGCGGCTCAATTGTTTCATTTTCTCGCAGCACATGCAATCGGACTACAAAAAAAATAAATACAGTTGGTTCAGCGGAGCCGGATTGGGAGCAGCGTTCTTAATGGCGAACTCCTCTATTGGTCCGGGTTTTCTTACACAGACTACTGTATTTACCTACCAGCTATTAAGCAGTTTCGGGTTTGTAATTTTGGTTTCACTTTTGCTCGATATAGGAGCTCAGCTGAATACCTGGCGAATCATTACCATGAGTGAAATGAGGGCACAGGATTTATCCAACCACTTGTTACCGGGTTGGGGTTATTGTATTTCCTTTTTGGTTGTAGCAGGTGGATTTGCATTCAACATAGCCAATATTGCCGGTTGTGGCTTGGGTATGAATGTTTTAACAGGTATGGATTTTACAACCGGTGCAATAGTAAGTTGTGTGGCAGCTTTGCTTTTGTTTTGGTACAGGGAAATCGGACCAATGCTGGATCGGTTTACCCGCATTGCAGGTATGGCTAAAATACTGTTGACATTGATCATTGCATGGGCAGCTCACCCCCCCTTGATGCAGGCAGTACATCACAGTTTTATTCCTTCAACCATCAGCACACAGGCCATAGTGACGATAGTTGGAGGTACTGTGGGAGGCTATATTACTTTTTCGGGAGCGCACCGATTGATGGATGCCGGCATCAAGGGAAGGGATCAATTGCATAAAACCGATAAAAGCGCAATGGCAGGAATATTTATTTCAGGTCTGATGCGCTTTGTTCTTTTTTTAGCGGTTCTTGGAGCTGTGCAGCAGGGTTGTGTACCGGATAAAAATAATCCGGCAGCTACTGTTTTTGGATTCGTGGCAGGTAATTGGGGATTGCGGATTTTTGGCATTGTGTTGTGGGCTGCAGCACTTTCCTCAGTCATCGGCGCTGCCTATACATCTGTTTCTTTCATGAAAACATTTCATCCTTTTATAGCCAGGCACGAAAGAAGTTTTATTTCAGCCTTCATCATTTTCTCTACTGTTTTTTTCGTTGCCGTTGGAAAACCAACTCAGTTGCTTTTACTCGCAGGGATGATCAATGGTCTTATCTTACCCATTGCTTTAGGAACCCTGCTCATTGCCGGTAACAAGCCTTCTCTGATGAAGGGCTACCATCACCCAATCTGGATGCAGTTGGCAGGGTGGCTGGTTGTTGGTGTTATGGGTTGGATGGGAATGGGTGCTGTTAGAGAGTGGTTAAATGGCACGCTCTTCCACTGAACTTTTGAGTGCAGCATAAGATAATTCGGTATTCACCCGATCAACCGGAATTTTCTTAATATAAGCCGCTGCATTGGGACGAAAATTTTCTAAACTCCCGAGGTAATACTTATCGTAATACTTCAGAAGGATACGAAAACAATTTTGCGTATCATCTTCTAACATAGCTTGAACTGCCGTCTTTGTTTCGAGGCCGCCCAATCTTTTTCGAATGCGTAATATGGTAGCAATAATCTGCTCTTTGGAGTGACTGCCATAATCTTTTAAAATTTGTTGCAATCTTTCTTCAAAAGGAATGTCTAAAAAATAGAGCGGACTGTTGCGCATTTGTTGAAACAATGCGCCGGGAATGTTTACATTGCCTATGCGCTGGCTTTCATCCTCCAGCCAAATCATGGCAGGGGGGTCGGGAACTTGCAACAATGTTGTTAGTTTTGCTGCCAGAAGATTTTCAAACATTTCCTGTGTAGGTTGGGCAGGCAAACCCAGGTTGCCAAAAGCAGATCCGCGGTGAGAAGCCAATCCCTCCAGATCAATGGCACAATCATTATTATTGATCAGGTATTGTATGAGCAATGTTTTTCCGCTGCCGGTACAACCTCCGATCATATGAAAGGGAAATGGTTGCGAGAACACTTGTAACACGCTGTTTCTGTAAGCTTTGTATCCTCCGCTGAGGGTATGTACTTCGAAGCCATACAGATCGAGTAACCAGGCTATGCCGGCACTGCGCATACCCCCTCTCCAGCAATGAACCAATACAACAGAACGATTCCCGGCTCTTTCCGATTTGCTTTTATTCTTTTTTGCATGCTCATGCACAATTCGTTCGGCTTCTTCCACCATTGATACCATTTTAGGACCAAAAAACTGAAGGCCTAATTTAATGGCAATCTCTCTGCTCTGTTGTTTGTAGGCGGTACCCACTATTTTTCTTTCCTCGTCTGAAAAAAGGGGAAATGAAATTGCACCCGGAATATGTCCTTTTTCATATTCGGCTGGACTTCGTACATCTAAAACCGGATGCAACAGTGCTAATTCCATGAATGGTTCAATATGCTGCCGTTGAATTGCCATGTTTACAAATGTAAGCGGAGATTTTTGTAACTTAACTCCGTGAAAAGATTATTGGTTATTCGTCATGCAAAAACGCATCCGGCGAAACAGGGACAAAAAGATTTCGATCGGATGTTGAACGAAAGAGGTGAGCAGGATGCCCCCAAAATGGCCCAACGCCTCATCGATCGCGACATAGTGATTGATGGTTTTTATAGCAGTCCTGCCCAAAGGGCATTTGCAACTGCTACTTTTTTTGCTGCTGCCTATCAACTTAAGCCATCATCGGTTCAGGTCATTCCCTCTCTCTATCTTGCCGATCCCAGAGCAATTTTTCAAAGAATTCGTCAGTTTTCAGATAGGGAAAAAACAGTTGCCATTTTTGCCCACAATCCCGGACTCACCGACTTTGTCAACCAGTTGACTGACGTAAAGATTGATCAACTTCCAACCTGTGGTATTTTCGCCGTTGCTGCTGATATTCGACATTGGACTGATTTTGAGGATTCCACCCGCTATTTTTTCTTTTTTGATCATCCCAAAGAAGGGGGCGTCTTGTTGTAATTAGACAGAAAAACCCCTCCAATAATGAGCAGGGCTGCCAGTATCCTTTGCAGGGTCAGTTCTTCCCCAAAGAAGAGACAAGCAATGAGCGTAGCAAAAATGGGTTGGGTATAAATATAACTCCCGATGGCAGCAGCTCCCAACTTTGAAATACCATAAATGTTGAATAAGTAAGCGAGAAAAGTTGCCCCGATGGTTACAAATAAAAGTGCTGCCAAAGCACCTGCAGGCCAATGGTTGAATTGAAGCGTTGTTAACTCCGGTAATCCAAGTGGAAGAATTACTATGGCCCCCAATAAAAACAACCAGCGTAAAATATCGGTTCCCTTGTATTTGGTCATCAGTGGTTTGATCAGTACCAGGTAGAATGAGTAGGAAATGGCATTCAGCAATACCATGATATCACCTGTCAGGCTATCAGGCGAGTGATTGCCGCTGCCTTTAAGCAAAATCAACATCCCTGCGCCGGATAATCCGAGCAGTAATCCCAGTGCTTTTATCCAGGTGAATTTTTCCCGCAACAACCAGGCTGCGATACCAGTGATGAAAATGGGTGTTGCCAACGACAGCAACGAGCTGTGAATTGGTGAAGTCAAAGAAACTCCTTTGATAAAGAACAATTGATTGATTACGATTCCTGTCAGCGAGCAAATAGCCAATCTGGGCCAATCTTTTTTTGCAGGCCAGGTACTTCCTCCTACCAACCAAAAGCTGCAGAAGAAAAACACGAGAGCAACAATCACACGAGCGGCGTTTAGGGCGAATGCCGGCATATAGGAAGGTGTGACTACCTTAACGATTGAATAACTGGCACCAAAAATAATGTTAGCACCGATAACTGCCAGGTGGGCTTGCAGGTTTTTTTTCATTGCGGCAAAACTACATCAGGCGATAATAACTTCTTCATCAAAGGCAGCCAGGGATACTCAACCGAATATGCAGCTTGTGGTAAGGAAAGGCCGAATTGACTTGCAGCAGAAACAACATCACTTCCTTTAAATTCATTTTGATCAATGCTGTATGCCCATTTTAGTTTGCTGAGTCTTTTAGCAAGGTATATTTGTTCTGTTTGACCGGGGGTTGGAATGAGGATGGCTTTTTTCTGCAACGACAATAATTCCATGATGGTTGAATAACCGCTTCGACAGATGATCCATTCAGCTTGCTGCATAACTTCTTGTAATTCCTTACTTGATAGATGATTTAGAAAAGTGAAGGGTTGTTCGATCTTCGGTAAAGCTTTTTCACCCGGCAACCCCCGGATCAGGAGAATTTTTTCCTTCACTCCATTTAACTCCTGGAGTATTTTATTCTCCAGGATTGATCTTTGGGGTTCCGGTCCGGAGAGCAATACAACGATATGATAATTGGTGGGGATTTGAGATGGGTGAAATCGGCTGAGCCAACCTATGTAACGAACCGGTACTCCGGGCATTTTTTGAGGATGAGATAAAATTCCTGCGGCTGAAGGAAAACCTTCGGTATCCGGGACCCAAATTTCATTAAAGTGATTCAACATTCGGTAATGTAGTTGTTGCACAACACGTTGAAGAATACGGACAGGTGTGATGATGGTGAGTTGATGGGTAAGAATGATGCAGGGAATGGAAGGATGATAGAGGCCATATCGGTTATCTGATATCACCATATTGATATCCAACTTCTTCACTTGTTCTTGCAACCACTTCTTTTCATTTCGGATAGCACGCAGGATCCCGGGGAGCTGAGCAGCCAATTTGAAGGGGAGTTGCCAGGCATGTCGGCTATAGGTAACATCATAACCCCGTAGAGGAAGCAGGGTAAGTTGGGGAAATTCGTTGGAGAGCAGGATGGCTTGTTTGCCCTCACCTGCCAACAGAACTTCATAACCGGCCTGCACCAGAGACCTGATGATGGGGATACAGCGGGTAGCGTGCCCCAGTCCCCAATCGAGGGGGGCGACCAATATTTTTATATTTTGTCTAACGTTGTTCAAAAGGGTAAGATGAGATTTTCATATTGATTGCACTAATTTAGCGGAATTGTATGAGGACCCGAATCAACCAATTCATCGTTTTTTTGTTAGTTTTATCTTTGATGACTTCTTCCTGTAGCATACAGAGAAGAAACCATGGTACTAAATTTTGTGGTTGTCCGAAAATAAAATGAAGGGAGGCATATGGATTTTTCACGTCGCGATTTAGTTGTTGTATCTCGTCCCGGCATCAATAATAAAGAGGATTATGAGCGGGAAGTCAGATTATTGCACCGATTATTGCAACATGCAGAGCGCTGGGAATCCTTCTGTGCCGTGCATGAAATCATCGATATCAATCGATACAAAATCATCCGAAAGCCCTGGCAGATACAGCAGATTTTGCAAGAAAAGCCCATGAAACCTTTTGTGTTCCTGCTCAATAAGAATTAATCAGGCCTTCCTCATTTACTTCAGCGGGGCATAGTCCCTGAACCATTTTACCGGAATGCTTTCAACAAGGCTTCGATAATTTTTCCATGGACCTTCAAAGAAGAGGTTGGCTTTTTGTAACACTTTATTCACGGCATCGGAGGCATCCTGCATGAGTCTCTTTTCTTGTGTACCGGGGATGGATTTTTTTCCAAGTACAGCCATGCGTACTTCGCCGAGAAGAGAATTCACGGTTGTCTGAGGCACATTGCCATAGCCCTGTTTTTCCTGGGGTTTTCCATTCAAGGTTTCTCTGATGGTTTTGAGGCTGTCTTGCATAGATTTGGTAACTTTTTTAAGTGTATCTGTTTTACCTGCTTCCATGTCTTTGTAGCCTGCTTCAACCTTCTTGATTATTTCATCAGCCTCATTCATTCTATCAATCAGATCTACCAATTTCAGTGAGAGCTGATCCATTTCTTTGTTTGCCTCCCGAATGGCAAGGCGTACGGCGGGGTCTAATGGCGCGTTGGGATCGTCTTGAACTGTAATCATACAACTATCGCTGATGCCCTTACCCAGTGAAATCACTATTTTATAAGTTCCGGGGTCAACAGGCAAGCCCCCGGGCTCGTCGTTATTTCCTCTTCCACCCATTCTTCCACCGCCTCCTCCTCTTCCGCCCATGCCCGGCTGGCGAGTACCCTTGCCCTCCATACCCCAATAAAATTTGTTGAATCCGCTGTCTGCTTTAGCTTTCAGTGTTCTGACTTGTTGTTGGGAGGCATCAAAAATTTTAATTTGGGCGGTATCCGGGAGTTTGTTTTTGCCCGTGTCTCTTCCCACTTTATTCACGAAGAAACTAATGGGGGCCCCTATTTTTTTATTCTCACCCTCATAAGTACCCCAGGTACTATATTCAATACCGGAGGCATTTTTGATGTTTGCCTGATAAGCAGTTGGAGGTTGGAAAGCTGTTAAAGGACTGGTAGGCAACTGACCTTTGGCTGCTGCCAGTTTTCTGAGGGGCCGGATATCATCTAAAATCCAGATTGCCCGACCAAAAGTAGCAATCACCAAATCGGCTTCTCTTTCCTGGATATCGAGGTCATAAGTAGAAACAGAAGGATAACCATTTTTAAATTGCTGAAACTGGTTGCCATTGTCCATACTCACCCAAAGACCCTGTTCAGTACCTACAAAAATCAGGTTGGGTTCAACAGGATCTTGTATCATGCAAAGGACATATCCTGTGAGCTTTTTTTCGTCTGCCATTCTGGTCCATGTTTTTCCGAAATCAACGGTACGGAACAGCAGTACGGCATGGTTTCCTCTTCTGTAATCGTTGGCAACTACAAAGGCTTCGCCAGCCATGTGCTTAGATGCCCTGATTTGCGGAATCCAGGCTCCAGCCGGGAGTCCGGGTAACTTATTTCTGAAGTTGGTCCAAGTTTTGCCACCATCTGTTGTAAGTTGAACATTGCCATCATCTGTACCAATCCATATAACATCTTTTTGAATAGGTGAAGGAGCAATGGTTAGAATGGTACAATAATTTTCTGCACCGGTGATATCTACAGAGAGGCCTCCATTGTTGCTTTGATCAATTTTGATGCTGTCGTTGGTGGTTAGATCGGGTGAGATAACCTGCCAGGAGGTACCGCGATCAGTACTTTTGTTGAGAAACTGACTACCATAATAAATGGTTGCTTTGTCGAAGGGGTCTTGCGCAAATGCTGCATTCCAGTTGAAACGATGGCGTGTGCTGAGATTGGGTCTGGGTGGACGTATGCTCCAGTCTTCGCCCGTTGCAATGTTGTATCTGCTAAGTGCGCCTCCCTGGCTCATAGAATAAACCCAATCCGGATTGGCGGGATCTGAAGCAACATCAAATCCGTCACCTCCACCTACACCCTGCCAATAAGCGTTCCTGATGCCACTTCTAATCCATACATAGGCCGGACCATGCCAACTGCCATTGTCTTGCAATCCACCCATTACATTGTAAGGAATTTTATTATCGGTATTGATGTGGTAAAATTGACCGAGTGGCAATTTCTCATCAAACTGCCAGGTTTTGCCGCGGTCGCGGGAAATACCGATGCCACCGTCATTTCCGTCAATGATAAGAGAGGGCTGGGTAGGATGGATCCACCAGGCATGGTGATCGGGATGAATACCACTGTAAGGTATGATGGTTTTAAAAGTTTTCCCACCATCCTCGCTCATTCCTATCATTTGATTGATGTTGTAAAGACGGTTTTCATTTTGGGGGTCAACGGCAATGTCTTGAAAATAAAATGCCCGATTGGTTACCACAGACGGGTCACTGTTCACAAGCTCCCACTTGCTACCTCCATCATCTGAACGATAGAGTCCGTTTTTGGTAGCTTCCACCAGCGCATAGATTCTGTTGGGTTCGTTTCTCGCTATGGCAATTCCGATTCTGCCTAATTCTCCGGCGGGGAGACCTTCTTCCTTACCCAATTTTTTAAAATTTTTTCCTCCGTCATAAGTAACATACAATCCGCTTCCACTTCCACCGCCCTTCAGGCTCCAGGGGGTTCTGAAATGTTGGTACATGTTGACAATAAGTTTTTGTGGATGGGTAGGATCCATGACCATATCACCCACACCACTTGAATCGTTGGTATGCAGCAGCAATTGCCATGATTCACCACCATCGATCGTTTTATAGAGTCCGCGTTCCGGGTGGGCTGCAAATGGATTCCCCATGACACCTACATAGACCACTTCCGGTTGTTGTGGGTCAATTAGTATGCGGTGGATATTTTTGGTTTTCTGAAGACCCATGCAAGTCCATGTTTTACCCCCATCTATGCTTTTATAGATTCCCTCACCCAAGCTCACTGAATTGCGTGGATTCCCTTCACCTGTTCCTGCCCAAATGATATTGGGATTGCTTTGGTTGATGGCTATTGCTCCAATGTTCTGGATAGGCTGATCATCAAATACCGGAGTCCAGCTCCCACCACCGTTTTCAGTTTTCCATACTCCTCCGCTGGCTGTTCCCAAAAAAATGATATTGGGATTGTTCCAGACAGCATCAATTGCGGTTACCCGGCCACTCATCCCGGCGGGTCCGATGTTGCGGGGTTTCCAATTGCTGAAATGTTTCTTCAAATCAATTGTTTGTGCCATCAGACCAAAAGGAATCAGCAGCAGCAGAAATAGGGCAAATCTTTTATTCATGGACATAATTTTGGAGTTGAAATATCAGTATTAAATTCTTGATTTCCAAAATAAAACTGCCGGTAAAAGCTTACCGGCAGCAAGGAACGAGTTATAGATCTCTTTTTATTGATTTTTTTTAAGGTATTCGCCTTCCTTTTCCTTGGCTTTTTCGAAGTCGAGGATCACGCCATTGATACAATAACGCAATCCGGTAGGAGGGGGACCATCTTCAAAAACATGACCCAGGTGTGATTTACAGCGTCCGCATTGAACCTCGGTTCTTGACATGCCGTGAGAATTGTCGGGCAGGTAAATGATGGAAGATTTACTGACCGGGGCGTAAAAACTGGGCCATCCACAGCCACTGTCGAACTTGGTATCACTTACGAATAACGGATTTCCGCAGGCTGCACAGAAATAAGTGCCTTTTTCATGATTTTTTTCCCAAACACTGGTATAGGGCCTTTCCGTACCTTTTTGTCGGGCGATGTAATACAATTCCGGCGATAGGATTTTTTTCCATTCGTCTTGTTGAAGGGAAACCTTGGCTGTGTCTGTTCTTGAATAGACAGGATTTTGTTTATTCGCATCATTCATAGGAGGCTGGTTTTTACTTGGCTGGCTGCTACAAGATTGGCACAGCAGCATTAGGAGGGAGATGAATCGGAGAGGCAACATAATAAAAGTAACAACAATGAAGACTGAAAGTTCAAATAAAATTCTGATCTGAGTTTGTATTTTTTCAATGCAGCAATGGATATGCGTGCGGATATCTAAGGGGAAGAACTTATATTTGTTATTCAGTTAATTTCAGCAGGGATATGTTCAATATTATTTTGTTCGGCCCTCCGGGAAGTGGAAAAGGTACCCAAAGTGCCCGGCTTGTCGAAAAGTATGGGTTGATACATTTGTCAACCGGTGATTTGTTGCGTTCCGAAATTAGTCGCCAAACCCAGCTGGGGCTGGAAGCCAAAGCGATCATGGATCGGGGAGAATTGGTACCGGATGTAGTTGTGGTGGGAATGATTTCCTCTGCATTGGATGCAAATCCTAATACCAATGGCTTTTTGTTTGACGGATTTCCCAGGACGGTAGCTCAGAGTGAGGCGCTGGATAATCTGTTGCAGGGAAAAGGGACCTCTATTGGAGTGGTTTTGTCGCTGGAAGTATCAGAACAGGAATTGGTAAAGCGATTGCTCAATAGGGGACTTACCAGCGGAAGGAGTGATGATAACAGTGAAGAAGTGGTTCTTGCGAGAATTGCTGAATACCACAAAAAAACATCCGTAGTAGCCGGCCATTACAGGAAGTACGATAAGGTAGTGGATGTGAAGGGGGAAGGTACCGTTGAAGAAATTTTTTCGCTCCTTTGCAGCGAAATCGACAAACGGTTGTCTTGTTAGTGGGGTTTTGTTTCTCTACAACCAACAACCAACTGCATCCCGCTCATTTTTGAGCGGGATTCTTTTTTTATACAATCACTTACAAATAATATATTTTCATATATCAATGATTTGGTGATTTTATAGGTCATCGTACTGATAAAGCTCGTCCATTGGGCTGTCCCCATTTATTTCAATAACCGGCTGTATAAGTCCGTCATTTAAACTATACACCCATCCATGTATGTGTGGGTATCCATCTCTTTTCCAGGCCCGCTGGATGATGGAGGTTTTCGCCAGGTGATGTACCTGCTCAACCACATTTAACTCTACCAGGCAATCGAAGCGTTTTTCCTCTTCACTTATTGAGTCGAGTTCGTTGCGGTGCAAACGATAGACATCTTTGATGTTTCTCAACCACATGTTGAGCACTTGTTTGAAATCGTGGTTGGTCATAGCTGCTTTTACACCTCCGCAACCGTAGTGCCCGCATACAATGACGTGTTTTACTTTCAGGTAGTTCACGGCATATTCCAGTACACTTAAGAGATTCACATCGGTATGTACTACCAGATTGGCAATATTTCGGTGAACAAAGATCTCGCCAGGTTGTGTATTCGTAATTTCATTGGCCGGCACACGGCTATCACTGCAACCTATCCAGAGAAATTCCGGGGTTTGAATTTGACTGAGCCGACTGAAAAATTCTGGATCGTCTTCCTTCTTTTCCTGTGCCCAGGCTTTGTTTTCCAATAATAACTTCTGGTATGATTTCATGGGGTCTGTTTTTGTGAAGAGTATCAACTGTTGTTGTCTGCTGTTTCCTGAGCTGGTAATGCAACTGGATCAATGATCATTCGATGAAAATGGTTGTAATTTTTTTTCTTGATTTCAACCCTGATCTGGTTCAATGCAGCATATTCAATGAACTGATTGATTTCATCTATTACATCTTTGTCTATGTAGTCTGCTCTGGAGGCATCAATCAGGGTGTAAGAGCCTGATGGTATGGTCTCTAGTTTTAGTTTAATGATTGGTTTGTTCAAGTAGGACACATCTTTTCTTAGTCGCAATAAAAAATTATTATCATCGGCAACAAAAACTACCGAAGAATGGAAATTGCTTTTAATAACAAAATAAAGTCCGACCAGGAGTCCGATCATGATTCCAATCAAAAGATCACTGAGCAGGATGGAAACGATGGTAGTAATAAATGGTATGAATTGCTCCCTGCCTTTCTTGTAAAATGTTTTGAACAGTGATATTTTGGCAAGTTTGTAACCAGTGAATATTAAAACTGCCGCCAGAGCCGCCAGTGGAATTTTGTTTAAAATCGGCGGTATGAATGCAACGCTGAGCAGCAGTAGCATTCCGTGAAGAATGGTCGATAATTTGGTTAGTGCTCCGGCACTTACATTAGCTGAACTTCTTACCACGACCGATGTAATGGGTAGTCCGCCGAAAAATCCGGATACTATATTTCCTACCCCCTGTGCAAGCAGTTCTCTGTTGGGAGGGGTAAATCTTTTCTGTGGATCGATTTTATCTACTGCCTCGATCCCCAGTAGCGTTTCAAGACTGGCAACAATCGCAATGGTGATAGCTGCCAGCCATACTTGTGGATTCGAAACCGAATTCCAGTCTGGAAAAATAAAAAAAGAAAAAAATCCTTCCAAGTTGTTGGCAACCGGTAAGGAAACGAGGTGTTTGTTGTTCAGTGGAGACCAATCGAATAATTGGGGCAACCAATCGTTAAGCAAGACACCAGATACAACTGCCACCAATGGTCCGGGAACAAGAACCATCCAACGTATTTTTTTGATGGTGGGACTTTCCCATGTTCTCAGCAAAAGCAGCGACACCATACCAATAACTGCAGCCGTTGGGGTGAAAAAATCCAGTGCACGGCTAAGGGCAGTGAAAGTATTTTCATGGTTGGATTGGAAGAAACTTTCATCTCCCTCAAAATCGGCATCATATCCAATGAGGTGAGGTACCTGTTTCATGATGAGTATGATTCCGATGGCGGCCATCATCCCTTTAATGACAGTATTGGGTATATAGTTGCCTATAACGCCTGCCTTCAGCCAACCCAAAATGATTTGAAATACTCCTGCCATCACCACTGCTACGATAAAAGCATCATATGCATTTATCTTTACAATAGCAGCTGCAACCAAAGTGGTTAGTCCGGCAGCAGGACCGCTAACGCTTAGTTGTGATCCGCTGAGAAGTCCGGTAACGATTCCACCAGCGATACCGGCAATGATGCCAGAGAATGGACTGGCACCGGATGCTAATGCTATGCCCAAACAGAGTGGAAGGGCAACGAGTGTTACAACAATGGAGGCCGGTACATCTTTACCGACCGAACGAAAAATATTTTTCATGAAATGAGATAAAAATAATCGACTGGGAGGTGTTTGTCAGATGTAATACACATCGGGTGGCGGAAGATCAATTTTTTTAATTCCTGAAACTGGTATTCCGGTGTAAGAGGTTGAATGATAGTCGATTTTTGAAGCTGAGCTGTAAGAGTGAGGAGAGGAATTTTCAGTGAGGTATTCAGTGGAAGGGTTGTTTCCTGAAATTTCCGGCAAATCTTCAGAGGAAGAAACAATTTCAGTGAATGGATTGAATAACCCAATATCGGAATTGTCTGAAAAGATCTTGCTTTGAAAAAGCAGCAAAGCCAGCAAGAAGCAGGTAATTGTTTGTTTCATATTCTGGTAAATATAAAACTTTTACCCGGTGAAAACGCTGGTATATTAAGTATTAAGACCCCCGCAGGTACTGATTACCTGTCCGGTTATGTATGAACTCATGTCACTGGCTAAAAAGGCAACTGTATTCGCTATTTCTTCTGAAGATCCGAATCTACCGAGTGGAATTTTTTTCAGGTATTCAGCTGCAGCAGCTCCTTCTTGCAGGTATTGGGTCATGTCTGTTTCTACAAATCCCGGAGCAATTGCGTTGCAACGGATATTCCTGCTGCCCAGTTCCAGAGCGATGGACTTGGTAAATCCGATGATACCGGCCTTGCTGGCGGCATAACTACTTTGACCGGCATTTCCGCGCATACCAATGATCGAACTCATGTTGATGATACTGCCATTGCGGGCTTTCATCATTGGACGAATCACCTGTTTGGTCATATTGTACACACTTTTCAGGTTCACATTCATTACTTCATCCCATTGTTCTTCCGTCATGCGCATCAGAAGATTGTCTTTGGAAATACCGGCATTATTTACGCAGATATCTATTCTTCCCCATTCATTCATTAATTCCTGCACCAATTGCTCGCATTCGCTGAGTTGTCCGGCATTGCTTTTTCTGAACCATGTTTTCACTCCCAGAGATTGTATATCAGCGGCAAGTTGAGCAGCTTTTTCAGCACTTCCATCGCTAACGTAAGTAAAAGCTACATCGGATCCATGAGCTGCGAGTTTCAAAGCAATGGCAGCGCCGATTCCTCTGGCAGCGCCGGTTACTATCGATACTTTTCCTTCGAGTAATTTCATGACGAGGGGTTTACGACAAATGTAATTGAAAAGCTTGTTCTTTGTAGTCTATTGCTGCTGAATTTCGCTCTTCCACAGCAGTAAAATTTCTTCTAAATAATTTCGTTCATTGGACAGTCGCGGAACTTTGTGCTGACCACCGAGCTTTCCCTTGCTTTTGAGCCACCGGTTGAAAAGTCCGGCAGGCAAGGCATGAATGGAAGGCATTCGCAGAGCTATGTTTTTGTATCGCTTTGCTTCATAGTCGCTATTGATGCTTTGAAGGGCGGCATCAAGTTTCTCTGTAAAAACAGTTAAGCTGTTAGGAGGAACACTAAATTCAATCAACCATTCATGGGCTCCGTTGCCCTGTTCATTAAAATAGATGGGAGCTGCGGTATAATCGGTCAAAATTGCGCCTGTGGCTTCACAAGCCAAGCGAATTGCCTGGTCGGTATTGTCAACCACCACTTCTTCACCGAAAGCGTTGATGAATTGTTTTATTCTCCCATTTACAACAACCCTGAATGGATAGATACTGGTGAATCGAATGGTATCGCCCAGCAGATAGCGCCACAAACCGCCATTGGTAGAGATTACCGGGGCATAAGTTTTTCCGGTTTCTACCTCCTGCAATCCAATTGTAATGGGGTTGGGCTTCCCGATTTCTTCCATGGGAAGGAATTCATAAAAAATACCATGCTTTAAAAAGAGTAGCATGCCTTCTTCTTCCAGTCTGTCTTGTGCAGCAAAAAAACCTTCACTTGCATTGTAGATTTCCAGGTAACGACAGCCCTCTCCAACCAGTTGGCGGAACTGACTTCGATAGGGTGCAAAAGATACTCCCCCATGTATATATAGCTCCAGGTTAGGCCAAACTTCCCGGAGGGTTTGCTTGCCGGTGATCTCGAGTATCCGTCTGATCAATACGAGGGTCCAGGTCGGAACCCCCGCTATGGAAGTAACATCTTCTACTATGGTTGCCTGGGCTAGTCTTTCAATCTTTGATTCCCATTCATCCATCAGGGCAATAGAAAGTTCGGGTGTACGAATCCAGTTGGCCCAGATGGGCGTATTTTGGAGCAGAACAGCACTCAGATCTCCGTAGCTGATGTCTTCATTCATCTGACTGATTTGGTGACTGCCTCCAATGATCAGTCCTTTTCCCGTCAGTAAATCACTTCCCTCCCTTTGTCTGTAATACAAACTGAGAACATCTTTTGATGCCTGAAAATGACAATCTTCCAGACTTTCCTCTGACACAGGAATAAATTTACTTTTATCACTGGTGGTACCGCTGCTTTTTGCAAACCAATTGATGGGTGTATTCCAGAGCAGGTTTTCCTCTCCCCGCATCATTCGCTCGATATAGGGTTTGAGCATTTCATAGTCGTGGATGGGAACCCTTTCTTTGAATTGCCGAATGGTAAAAGTGTTGTCGAGACCGTATTTTCTGCCCAGCTCAGTATATTGAGCATGGGTAACCAGATCTTGCAGTACTTCCCGCTGGGCTCCAACAGGATCCTGTGTCCACTGGTCAATGCTCCAGCTTCTCCATTGAACTAGGCGGGAAATGGCGGGACTTAAAATTTTCATTGCGGTGGAAAAATAAACAATGAAATCGAATTATGGAAAACGTAAATGAGTAGGCGCAATTCAGGAGGCATTGCCGGCATTTTCCTTCCCCATTTCCATGATCCAGTCCTTTCTTCGCAACTCAAAATTAGTTCCTAGATAAAGGCGGCGAACCTGTTCGTCTTCAGCGAGTTCTTCTGCTGAACCATGTTTGAAAATTTTTCCTTCAATTAAAAGGTATGCCCGGTCACAGATAGACAATGTTTCATTTACGTTGTGGTCAGTTATGAGTATGCCAATGTTTTTGTACTTGAGTCTTGCTACTACACTCTGAATGTCTTCCACTGCAATGGGATCAACCCCGGCAAAAGGCTCATCCAATAAAATGAAACGAGGATCTACTGCCAATGCACGGGCAATTTCTGTTCTTCTTCTTTCGCCACCGCTCAGGCTGTCGCCGTTGTTTTTTCTGACATGATTGAGATTGAATTCATCCAACAAGCTGTCGAGTTTCATCATTCTTTCCTTTTTGGAGAGACTGGTCATTTCCAATACAGCAAGGATATTATCTTCTACCGATAGTTTTCTGAAAACACTGGCTTCCTGTGGCAGGTAACCGATTCCCATTTGTGCTCTTTTGTACATGGGTAGCCGGGTAATGTCTTCCTGATCGAGCATTACGGAACCTGCATCCGGCTTAATCAGTCCGACTACCATATAAAAAGTAGTTGTTTTGCCCGCACCATTGGGTCCCAGTAAACCGACAATTTCACCCTGCTTTACTTCTACGGAAACCTGGTTAACGACAGTTCTTCCTTTGTAGCGTTTTACTAAGCCGTATGTATGAATGCGAGGTTGCAAGGGGTAGGTTTGAAACAAAAATAGCAATAAACATGGCTCGGAAATGAACCGGATGGCTGCATTCCTGTTAATATTGGTTCTTTAAGTTGGTGTATATTGCGGCTCGATTCAGATTTAATCGGACAAGTGTACCCAAGGAAATAGCCCAGACATGAAAATTACTGAACACCTAGCTGCTGCCAAAGATACCCTTATATCCTTTGAGGTTTTACCACCTTTAAAAGGTAAAAGCATTCATTCTCTCTATGATCACCTGGATCCTTTGATGGAATTCAGGCCATCCTGGATCAATGTTACGTATCATCGGAGCGAAACCATGTTTAAAAAGAAGGCTGATGGAACTTTTGAAAAAGTAGATGTGAGAAAAAGACCGGGTACGGTTGGTATATGTGCTGCCATTATGAACCATTATCAGGTCGATGCGGTACCCCATATCATTTGTGGTGGATTTACCCGCAGGGAAACGGAGGATGCATTGATTGACCTTGATTTTTTGGGAATAGACAATATTTTGGTACTTCGCGGTGATGCGGCTAAAAATGAGGCCTTTTTTGAACCGGAGCGGGATGGCAACCATTATGCCATCGATCTGCTGGAACAGGTTACCCTTATGAACAATGGAATTTACATTGATGAGGACATAAAGAACGGAGGAAAAACTGAATTCTGTGCGGGGGTGGCGGGTTATCCGGAAAAGCATTTTGAGGCCCCCAACCTGGAAATAGACTTACAGCGACTGAAACAAAAGGTAGATGCAGGTGCTGAATACATCATGACCCAGATGTTCTTTGACAATGAAAAGTTTTATGCTTTTGTGAAAGCTTGCAGGGCAATGGATATTCAGGTACCGATCATACCCGGGCTCAAACCGATCACCAACAAAAAACAATTGTCAGTTTTGCCACGCATTTTCCATGTAGATATTCCTACTGAATTATCCAATGCCATTCAGCGCTGTAAAAACGATGCCGAATGTGAGAAGGTGGGAACTGATTGGCTGGTACAGCAGAGCCAGGAACTGAAAAAGTTTGGGGTGCCTGTTCTCCACTATTATACCTTGGGTAAACCCAAAGTAATCAGGGACGTCGTTCAGCAAATCATATAAAGCCGACAGATCAATTTTTTTCTTTTTCTTTTGACTTGATCTTAATGATTTCGTCGAACTGTTCCATTGTCAGTTGTTTGCCAATGATTCTTTTTTCTCTGTCAAGCAGATAAAGAGTAGGCGTTTTATGCATGTCATAAGCCTGTCTGAAGTTCATCTGGCCTGCTTTTTCGGCTTTGATTCTGGCATCCGGGCTTTCATGTGTGTGGTACCAACCGATTAGTTTGTTGTCTTTGATGAAGCGTTTCCAGGAGGTAAATTCGGGCTCATTGATGTTGACTGCATAGATTGCCACACCCTGGGTCTTCCATTTTGCTCTATAGATGGAATCTAGTCGGGGCAACTCGGTTTTACAATGACCACAGGTCGGATCCCAGAATGCAATAACCGTGAAAGGAGCATTGACGCTGTAAAGGGGAGTGATTTTTCCCGAACTATCCGGAAATTCCATGTTGTAAGCAGGCAGTCCGATCTGATTGGCCATCAGGTTATAAGCCCTGTCGAAAACTAATTTCTTATTGGTAGGGTCTAAAAGGGTGGAGTCACCTTTCGCATAAAAGTTTTCGAATAAGAATACAAATACCTTGTCCTGCCCCATATACTGCGGTGTCATGTATTGACGGGTAAACTTATTCATCAGGTAAGGAAAAATTTCCTTGCCGGGGCGAGCCGATAACAACATGTAGTTGACTTCTTTTATGATGGAGTCTGCTTCTATGGAGATATAATATTTGAAATACTCATCTAATTTGGGTTCAAAAAACGGGGTATGCAGCAGACGGTCGTCGGAAAAATCCACATCATCCCAGAAGTGTCCTTTCACATAAAAATAAGGGTAGGTAGAATCGGGTTTTCCTTTGATGATGGGAATTTCGGGTACTTTAGGCCGTTTATTACAACTGAACAATGCAGCCATCAGTGTACCGGAGAATTTGTCGATGATGCTGTCACGATAAGCATCCATTCGCTCGGTTGTTTTTGCGTAGGCCTCTCGTATATCGGTGGTGTCTTTTTTGGTTTTGTCTTTCTTTTCGTTGAATTCTTTTTCCAAAGACTGCATTCTTTTCTCCTGTGCAGCAGAATATCTTTTGTAGTCTTCGTATAATTTATTTTCATCCGAACCGGTAATCTTTGCTTTAATGGCTACGCTATTTGAGGTATCTGCTTCAATGCGAAAGTTCTGCTGGTCATCCATCAATAAATCAAACTGAATCTGAAACCCATTCAGGTTGGTCACAACAAAATAGATGCCCCCGGTTAGTTTGGTCGGACCTGAAAAAACGCCTTCACTCTTATCATTCAATTTTGCTGAATCAAACAAGGCCATCTGGGTGCCGTAATGACTACCGAGATAGACGGTAGTATTTTTCAGGGGATTCAGTTTGATACCAATGTTCCTTCCTCCTGGAAATTGAGAAAAGCCGGCAATGGAAAACAGCATGAGTCCGACAAAAAGAAAAAGTTGTTTGCGCATGGTTGTATTCATTTTCTTTGGGGGTGACCCAATGTAATTTTTGTGTTGCAAATTAAGGAAAGATTCATTTCTTTATTCATTGAAACCCCATCCTGACTAACTTTGTGCCAGTGAAAAAGCAGCGAAAAGCCGTCTTACTAAACAACCTGACCGTATCTGATTATGCCGCCGAAGGAAAATCACTGGCCCGGCTCGATGGCAAGGTCATTTTTATAGAAGGAGCAGTTCCGGGAGACATTGTTGATGTTTTGTTAAAAAAGAATAAGCCGGACTGGGCAGAAGGGGTGGCAGTGCATTTTCATCAATATTCCCCGCATCGCCTTGTTCCATTTTGTCAACATTTCGGTGTTTGTGGGGGTTGCCAATGGCAGATGTTGCCCTATGAAATGCAGTTGAAATATAAGCAGCAGCAAGTATCTGAGGTGCTTCAGCGCATAGGGAAAATATTACTTCCCCCCATTGAGCCAATTCTCGGTGCCGTAAGAACCATTCACTACCGCAATAAGCTAGAATATACTTTTGGTGAAAGAAGATATATACCGCCAGATGAGTTTACCAAAATGAAGGCATCCGGTGAAACAGATCCGGGTAGAGGTGCTGCAGGGTTTCATGCACGAGGATTTTTTGACAAGGTAGTAGCAATAACCACCTGTCATCTGCAAGAGGAGCCAACGAATGAGCTCCGGACTTGTATTGAAATGTTTGCCCGCCAACATGAACTTCCTTTTTATCATCCGCGAACCCATGAAGGTTGGTTGCGCAATCTGGTGATACGGAATACCCAAACAGGGGAATGGATGGTTGATGTTGTGGTAGGATATTCATTGCCTGAAATACAACAAGAGCTCGCTTCTCTTTTGATCGAAAGATTTCCCGTTATTACAACGTTGCTCATGAGTGTTAACCCCAAGCACAATGATAGTTTAGCCGGTATTGAACCCCGGGTGGTAAAGGGCTATGGATACATCGTAGAGCAGCTGGAAAAGTTTCGATTTGTGATTAGCGCAAGGTCTTTCTTCCAAACCAATTCCTTTCAGGCGGAACGTCTGTATTGCCTTATTCGGGAGTTGGCAGAACTAAAAGGCAACGAGATTGTTTATGATATGTATTGCGGAACCGGGAGCATTGGAATTTTTCTAAGCGAAAAAGCCGGAAAAATTATCGGTGTGGAGGTTGTTCGGGAAGCTGTGGCTGATGCTGAAAAAAACGCAGAAATGAATGGTGTAAAACAAGCCAGGTTTTTCACGGGAGATGTAACTGAAATATGTGATGATGAGTTTTTTAAAAGAGAGGGAAAACCGGATGTGATCATAACTGACCCTCCCAGAGCAGGAATGCATGAAAAGCTGGTAAAAAAATTACTCGAAATGGAAGCACCACTCATCGTATATGTAAGCTGTAATCCAGCAACACAGGCAAGGGACCTGGCTCTGTTGGATGAAAAATATAGGGTAACCCGCTGCTGCCCGGTAGATATGTTTCCTCATACCCTTCACATTGAAAATGTAGTACAATTAAAACTTAAGTAACTGGCATTGCCGGCGGATAATTCTTCTTCCTATGACACAATTTCGTCCCAGCCGATTTGAAATTTTACCTGTTATTGTCAAAAATTTGCTCATCATCAATGGGTTGTTTTTTTTGGCTCAATTTGCATTCAGCGGGCCGGATGCGCCCATACAAATGGAGTCAGTATTTGCCCTGCATGCCTGGCAGAGCAGTCTTTTCCGCCCCTGGCAATTGATTACCCACATGTTTTTACATGGAGATTTCGCCCATATTTTTGGCAACATGTTTGCCCTTTGGATGTTTGGATCGGTATTGGAGAATGTATGGGGTTCAAGAAAATTTCTGACTTTTTATCTCGTTTGCGGACTAGGGGCTGCACTCATTCATCTGCTATTTCTCAGCTATGAATTCCTGCCGATGATGAAGGCATATGAAAGTCTTTATGATCAACAGGCACGCGGACAATGGGTATCGATTGAAGAAATGAGGAAATTCATGATAACTTACCTGTCAAGCGATCTGAAACCTACCGGTGACATCAAGATGTTGGGCAATGACCCGACATTGAGTAGCGTCATTTTCAATCAACTTACTGCCAAATACAAGGAAGTGATTAATACAGCCACTATTGGCGCCAGTGGAGCTGTTTTTGGGGTATTGGCTGCATTTGTTTATCTCTTTCCCAACACCTACATCTATATCTACTTTTTAATTCCCATCAAAGCCAAGTGGCTTGGCATACTTTATTTTACTTACGAATTGTTTTTTGCCATTCAAAATAGTGCGGGAGATAATGTAGCCCGTTGGGCTCATGTCGGCGGGGCAATTGTCGGACTGCTAATTGTGTTTACCTGGAACAAAAAGAATCGGCAATCGTTTTTTTAATCAAACATTTTAAACTATGCGCGGTTCATCATATAAATCCAGCCGATCAATTCTTTTGGGTCAGGACAATAATGCGTTGGTATTGCTCTTCGCCGTCAATATGATTATTTTTTTACTGCTCCAATTCATCTCGATAGTTTATTTTATCTCCGACACCCCAAGAGAATTTTTTCAGCGGCAGATTCTTGACTGGTTTACACTACCTGCTCAATTCGATTTTTTTCTTTCAAGGCCCTGGACACTATTTTCTTTTATGTTCACCCATATTTCCATCTGGCACCTGATTAGCAGCATGCTTTGGCTTTGGTGTTTTGGCTATATTTTACAGGATCTGGCAGGCAACAAGCATCTCCTGCCCGTTTACCTGTATGGCGGATTTTTCGCCGCATTGACTTTTCTTTCGGTTCAACCATTCCTTTCTGCATCGCAAGCCAATGTTCCTTCACTTCCCATGATGGGCGCCGGTGCTCCGGTGATGGGCGTTGCTGCTGCTACCACGGCACTCTCTCCCAACTATCGATTATTTCCGATGATCAATGGAGGCATCCCGCTCTGGATCATTACTGTGTTGTATGCCCTGATTCATTTTTCTACTCTGGGAAGTTCATCCATGGCTGTAAGTGCCGCCAGCCTGGTTGCTGGTACCATTGGATATGTATATGTTCATCTCTTACAAAGAGGATTCGATGCCGGTACCTGGATGACCGACCTTTATCATCGGATCAACGGCTGGTTTCAGCCCGGACTCCCATCTTTCCAAAAAAAGCAAGCACACGGTAAGCAGCCTTTTGTTAAGATTCCTAAATCCACCCAACAAAGGCTCGATGAAATACTCGATAAGATCAATCAGCAAGGCATGGAGGGACTTTCGGATGAGGAAAAGGATTTTCTTCGCAAGGCTTCTGAGTGAACACTAGAAACCATATTTATCGACAACTTTATAACCAGCCGAACAGGTTTCAACTAAATAAAGTAACTTACTGTTGTTATGCCTGCTTCTTTAATCAGACGGTTTACCAAGCATATTTTGCTTTGGCTGAATATTTTTCTCTGCATTGTTTTTTTATTGTGTGCCGGTCTGGTTTCAATGTCATTTCCAGTTGCCTGGCTGACAGGATTTGCTGGCCTCATAATACCCTACCTGATTTTACTTTTGTTGCTTTACCTGCTTTTCTGGTTGATGGCGAAGCCCGTTTTTATCTTCTTTTCCCTCATTAGCCTCGCAATTGGCTGGAAACAATTGTATGTATTGGTTGCTGTTCAGTCCACCCATGCGTTTACTCAAAACAAAAATTCTGAGTGGATCAGGGTTGCCTCCTGGAATCTCCGGGGATTCAATGGTATTGGAAAGGCTGCTGCCCGAACACCGCTGCTGAAACAACAGATTGCCGAGACAATTTTGATGAACAAACCAGACATCATCTGTTTGCAGGAATTCAATCAGTCGGAAAAAGAAAACCACATTTCCCTTTTTTCCCGCCAATATCCGTACTATTTCTTTGCTCCCGATTATCAGAATAAAGCCGGTGATTATTTCAGCGGATGTGTAATTTTTTCCCGCTGGCCCATCGTTGCAACCCGCCGCATACCATTTGCCGATGCAGAAAGCTTATTGTATGCAGATATTTTACTGGGTCAGGATACTTTTCGGGTATATACCACCCACCTATGTTCCTTCCGTTTCAATCATGATGATTATGAGGATTTACAAAAAATCGGCGCAGCAGAGGAAAGAGGGGTAGAAGCTTCCAGGAATATTTTCCGCAAAATGCGAACTGCTTTTCAACGACGCGGACAACAGGCATTGCTTGTTAAAAAGAAAGTCGAAGAAAGTCCATTCCCCGTTATTTTATGCGGCGACTTCAATGACGTACCCAATAGCTTTACCTATCACCAGATTTCGGGAGCGGGATTGAAGGATGCCTTCATTCAGGGCTCTGCAGGTATTGGGCGAACGTACACATCCCTTGCTCCAACATTGCGCATAGATTATATTCTCGCAGGACCTCAATGGAAGGTGGAACAATTTGGTCAGATAGATGAGGGATTGAGCGATCACTTCCTCTTACTGGCAGATTTGAAATGGGAAAAATAGAATATCTTTGTTTGGCAACAGATTTATCAGTCGGTTTCCGCCACCTTCAACCGCAATCAGCTGTTGTTGAGCACCTTTTTTCAACTGAAGTTTCATGTCACTCAAACTCTATAATTCCCTCACACGTCAAAAAGAAACATTCACTCCGCTGCATCCTCCCTTCGTGGGAATGTATGTTTGCGGCCCCACAGTAAGTGGCGAAAGTCACCTGGGACATGCACGACCATTTATCACTTTTGATGTGCTTTACAGGTACCTCCTGAATACCGGGTATAAAGTTCGCTATGTGAGAAACATCACCGACGCCGGACATTTTGAGGAGGAAGGAAGGGAAGCAGAAGACAAAATCAGCACCAAAGCTACTTTGGAAAAGCTGGAGCCAATGGAATTGGTTCACAAATACACCCGACTTTATCATTCTGCCATGGCGCAGTTCAATAACCTTCCTCCAAGCATTGAGCCAACAGCAACAGGTCACATCATAGAACAAATTGAGATGATAAAAAATATTCTCTCCGCTGGTTTTGCTTATGAAGTGAATGGCTCTGTCTATTTTGATGTAGAAAAATATCACCAGGCATATTCAGAAAAGGGACAACCCTATGGAATTTTAAGTGGACGGGTGCTGGAAGACCAACTCGAGACTACCAGGGCACTCGATAATCAGGATGAAAAAAGAAATCGGGCGGATTTTGCTCTTTGGAAAAAAGCCCCGGCTGAACACATCATGCGTTGGCAAAGCCCCTGGGGAGAGGGTTTTCCGGGATGGCACATTGAATGCTCTGCCATGAGTTCCAAATATCTTGGAAGTGAATTCGACATCCATGGCGGAGGGATGGACCTTGAATTTCCTCACCATGAATGTGAAATCGCTCAGAGCACCGTAGCCAATGAAGTTATGCCCGCACGTTATTGGGTTCACAACAACATGATTACCATCAATGGAAAAAAGATGGGAAAGAGTTATAACAACGTCATCAAGTTGTCTGAACTCTTCACTGGGAATCATCCTTTGCTGGAACAGCCTTACTCGCCCGTAACAGTGAGATTTTTTATTTTGCAAAGCCATTACCGCGGCACACTTGATTTCAGCAATGAAGCACTTCAGGCTGCAGAAAAAGCATTTCGCCGTCTTTGGGAATCATACCAGTGGCTGAATAAAAACGGGCACTCATTGACTTCTTCATCATCCGACACTGGCTTATGTAACAAAGTAAATGAGTTGTTGGCGGAGATGGATGAATTCATGAATGATGATCTCAATACTGCCAAAGTGCTTGCGAACCTATTTGAATTATCAACCATCATTAACTCCCTCAAAGATGGACATCTTTCAACCGGTTCTCTTAGCAATCAGGCGCTAACTCAAATGCAATCTCAGATGAAGCGTTTCCTGGAAGATGTTTTCGGCCTTCAGCCCGAGCAGGAAGTCAGTGGGGGTAAATTAGATGGTGTATTGCAATTGCTAATCGATATCCGAAAAGATGCAAAGGCGAAAAAAGATTTTGTCACCAGCGATAAAATTCGCCAGGAACTGATACAACTAGGGGTACAATTAAAAGATGAAAAAGACGGTAGTGTAACATACCAGCTTTCCTGATAGACCGTTTCAATGATTGCAGTCATCGTGGTGCGCATGGTTGTGTTTTCTACACAAGCGATAATTCAGCCAATGAGCCACAACAATACAAACAACTGCTGGTACAAGTAGAAACATAGTATCCTTTGTAAATAGCAGCCTGATGACCAGTAAGCTGATTCCGGCGATAAAAAAAACAAAGGGCCAACCGTTGTGGTGGTGTTTTCTTCTTCCGTGAGCAAGTGAAGAACTTCCAATTGCAAAAGCAAGTGCCAGCATCACCAATTCAATTGTTTTGTTGTGGATTATATTGAAACCCAATAGAGGCAAACTTGAAAAAAACAACGGCAACAGGGCGCAGTGAATGGCACAGGCGAGGGTTGCACCGATTCCAAGGGCATCCCGATTGATTTTTACAGGCATTTCACAAAGATAACTTATTGCAACTACGTTGCAAAAAAAATCCCCCCTTTGTATCTACCCCACAAATGATTCGTAACTTTACATTTCAACTTATTTATGTCTAAGAAATTTTTTGGGTACATCATTTTTTTTGTCGCCCTGCTTACATTTTTTTATTTCCTCGTTTTCAGGGGAACGGATAATTGGAAATCTAAGCCAGCGGTGATCAGTTATGTTAAGCCCTTCCGCTTTACCACACAGGAGGGAAAACCATTTACAGATAAGGACATGCTGGGAAAAGTCTCCGTGGTAGAGTTTTTCTTTACTACCTGCCGGGGCATTTGTCCGCGCATGAACAACAATATGCTAGCGATAAGCAGGGAGTTTACCTCAGAGCCAGATTTCAAAGTAGTTGCTCATACCTGTGATCCGGAACGGGATTCTGTTTCACGTCTGAAGGTATATGCCGATTCATTGAAAATTAACACCGCACAATGGGTGTTGCTTACCGGGAGGAAGGATAGTCTATACCAGATGGCTCGATCTTCTTATTTACTGGATGATCCCAAAAACAATGTTGAAAAGATTGAAGATCAGTTTTTACATACCCAATTTTTCGCTTTGATCGATAGAGAGGGTAGGGTACGCGGCCAGGTTTATGATGGGTTGAAGGAACCTGATCTGGCTAGATTGAGAAGAGACATCAAGCGTTTGCTTGAGGAAGGGAAGTAAGAAAGCAGACAGTAAAGAACATAAAAAAAATCATGTTACAGGTAATCGATACACTCAAGAGAAATCAACTAAACATTACCGACAGCAGGAAAAAAATACTGCAGTTGTTCATGGATTCTGATGGTGCTCTGGCGCATATGGACATAGAAAGTGGGATTGGCGATGAGTTCGACAGGGTAACTATTTATCGAACCCTCCAAACATTTGTTGAAAGAGGCATATTGCACACCATACCCTCTACCGACAATTCCATTCGCTATGCTCTTTGTCAAGAGGCCTGCGGTGGGGGTACGCACCAGCACAACCACATCCATTTTTTTTGTGATGTTTGTGAAACGACCTACTGCCTTGATCATTTACCTGTACCTGCTGTTCGATTACCAAAAGGTTTCAGTACGAATCGAACAGATGTGTTAGCAGGGGGTATCTGCAGCAAATGCACCTCATCTTTAAAATAATTTGTCAAGCACATGGTACTCGTAACAGGTGGTTCCGGATTGCTGGGGTCTTGCCTCCTCAAACAACTCATAGCTGATGGTCAGCAGGTGAGAGCGATACATCGGTCAGAGAAACCTGTATTTGAAGGTTCTTCAAAAGTCGAATGGGTGAAGGGAGATATCCTGGATACTATTGTTTTGGAGGAAGCAATGAACGGGGTAGATCTGGTGTATCATTGCGCTGCGGTGGTATCTTTTCACCCCTCACGCAAAGCTGATATGCATCGGGTAAATGTTCAGGGTACAGCTAACGTGGTGAATGCTTGTTTGGATGCCGGGGTAAAAAAATTATTATTTGTCAGTTCGGTTGCTGCATTGGGCCGAATTCGGGAAGAAGAGCCTATCCATGAGGGAATGAACTGGAGTCCCGAATCAAGCAACAGTGAATATGGAAAGACAAAATACCTGGCTGAGACCGAAGTATGGCGAGGAATGGCAGAGGGCTTATCCATTGCCATTGTAAATCCTGTCATTATACTTGGTGCGGGTAACTGGAACAGCGGGTCTTCTAAAATTTTTCAATCTGCTTACCATGAATTTCCCTGGTACACGGAGGGCAGTAGTGGTTTTGTAGATGTGGAAGATGTTGCCCGTGCCATGATCTGTCTGATGAAAAGCGAGGTGACTGCCCGGCGTTTTATTATCAGTGGTGAAAACAGAACTTACCATGAAGTTTTTCAACTCATTGCGAAAGCTTTTCACAAGAAGCCCCCCCATCGCAAAGTCAGCAAATGGATGAGTGAATTGGTTTGGAGGTGGGAAGCAGTAAAAGCGATGTTTACCGGAGAAGACCCTTTATTAACGAGAGAAACAGCTGCTACCGCTCGTGCACGAGTTACATTCAACAATAGTAGTTTCCTGCAAATTTTTCCGGATTTCCATTATACTCCGTTGGAGCAATCAATTGAGCGCATCTGTCGTGAATATGAAAAAGCGTTTCACTAAAATTGGTCATCCGTTAACTCTCCATCACTTTTCGCCAGAGTTCGGGAATTCTTTTCACCCAAACCAACTCTCTTCTTTTAGCACCGGCTTCTTCAGCTGGATACCCGAGATAAGTCTTTCCTCCTGCCAGTGAAGAAGGCACACCACTTTTGGCAAGAACAACTGCATTGGCACCAATGGTAAGCGTTTTGCTAACGCCGACCTGTCCCCATAGTATCACCCCATCTTCAATGATGGTTCCTCCTGCTATACCCACTTGCGCCGCAAATAAGCAGTTTTTTCCCACTTGTGTATCATGACCAATGTGCACCATGTTGTCTAGTTTTGTTCCATCACCGATCCTGGTGGTTGCAGTGACGCCCCGGTCAATGGTACAAGCAGCTCCAATTTCCACGTCATTTCCTATTTCAACCATCCCACAACTTGTCATCTTTTTGTACCAAATCGCACGATCTTTTTTAGAATTGTAATAAAAGGCATCACTTCCAATAACACTTCCCGATTGAATGATTACCCTGTCTCCAATTACCGTACCCTCATGCAAGATAACATTCGGGTGTATGATGCAATCTTTACCGATAGTAACCCCTTTTCCAATAAATACCTGCGGCATGATGATGGTTCCTTCTCCTCTTTGTAAGTCAGGGTTGATGGATGAATCCTGCACTGTGAAGGGTTTGAAGTGGGCTACAATGGAAAGGTAGGCTTCAAAAGGATCCTCCACTACAAAAATCATTTTACCGGCAGGAATACTTACCTCTTTCGAATTTATAATGATAAAATCAGCTGCACTGTTCAAACATTTCTCGTAGTATTTGGGATGATCTACAAACACCATATCACCCGGCTCAACTACATGTATTTCATTGATGCCGGCAATCATTTTATTCGATTCTCCCAGTGTCGATGCTGCGATAAATTTAGTCATCCACTCGGTTGTTACAGGTGCTGGAAACTTCATAATGGTTCCTTTTTGGATTAAAAACCAAAGTTACAGCGTAGTTACAGCCCCCGTTGCAATATTTTTTTTTGATATCGGGAGTTCGATTTTTGGTTGTTGAATTGGAATCTTTTTTCAACAATTAATCAATGCAACGGTTGAAGTATAACTAATTTCATTTTCTGTAATCCATTGCAGTCAATGCTTTCAGCGGATTTTGTATTTTTTGTTTTAACAACACACCGATGATTTTGCATACAAATGTTAGAAGGAATTCTCTTGCGGCCTTTTCGATAATCCACAATTCAAATAAAAATGTTAATAAAATTATTTCAAAAAATTTTTGATGGAGCAGAAAGGTTTAATAATATTGTATAGGGAAATTATATTTCCCTGTACTTACTAACCCATCCATATACAAAGTCTCGCTTCTGCGGGACTTTTGTTTTTATGTTTCATTACTATCTTTTTTATAAGCCCTTTCAAGTACTTTCCGCATTCACTTCGGATGATGGCAAGAAAACATTGGCAGATTTCATTCGAGTGCCACGTGATGTATATCCGGTTGGCAGATTGGATTATGACAGCGAAGGCCTTTTGTTGTTGACGAATGACCGATCACTCACACAAAAAATATTGCATCCTGCGTTTCAGCATCCACGTACCTATTTGGTGCAAGTTGAGGGAAGCATCACAGGAGAAGCTTTATTAGAACTTGGTCGGGGGGTGAGGATTCAAACTGCGGGGAAATTTTATACTACTCAACCTGCCAAGGTTTTTGCTCTCCACCCACCACCAGAACTGCCGGAAAGAATTCCTCCCATTCGATTCCGAAAAAATATTCCTGACTCCTGGGTGTCGATTACCCTCACTGAAGGCAAAAACCGCCAGGTAAGAAAAATGACAGCCGCCGTTGGATTTCCCACTTTGCGATTGATTCGGATTGCTATAGGGGAATTATCTCTGGATAACATGCAACCCGGACAATTAATTGAGGTATCGGGTAATACCATCCATCGCCGGTTAATTTCATCCAAAGAATGAGTGCGAGATTCGGACTCTTTTCCCTTCCTTAAGCCAAAATATTGCGTTTCTTTTCAGCCCCGTATCTTTGCGGCAAATCGATAACAGAGATTATGAGTCAAACGCACTTATCTGAGCAGGAACTGATACGCAGGGAGAAGCTGGTGAAGTTGAGGGAGGCTGGAATCGATCCCTATCCCGCGGCTTTGTACCCTGTTACTCATTATTCACTCGACATCAAGAGCAGGTATTCAGAGGAGACAAAAGAACAGCTTACCAACCTTTGTCTTGCCGGCCGAATTATGAGCATCAACGACAAAGGCAAGGTATTTTTTTTAAAAATTCAAGATAGCCAGGGAATCATACAATTGTATGTAAAGCGCGATGACATATGTTCGGAGAATGATTATACCCTCTGGGAGGTATTGGTAAAGCACGGCCTGGATCTTGGAGACATCATTGGTGTAACCGGATTTGCATTTGTTACAAAAACAGGAGAAACATCTGTTCATGTTCAAACCCTAACCTTGTTAACCAAATCCCTTAAACCACTTCCCGTGGTCAAAAGAGATGAAGAAGGGCAGGTACACGATGCAGTTACTGACCCGGAGTTCAGGTACAGACAACGGTACGCTGATTTGGTCATCAACCCTGCAGTTCGCGAAACTTTTGTTCAGCGTACCCGTTTGCTCAATACCATCCGTCAGTTTTTAAATGATCGGGGTGCCATAGAAGTAGATACCCCCGTTCTGCAGGCCATTCCGGGTGGTGCAGCGGCTCGCCCTTTCATTACCCACCACAATGCGCTGGACATACCCTTTTATTTGCGCATTGCCAATGAGCTTTACTTAAAACGCCTCATCGTTGGTGGTTTTGACTGGGTGTATGAATTCAGCAGAAATTTTCGCAATGAAGGAATGGATCGTACCCACAATCCGGAATTCACTGTGCTGGAATGGTACACTGCATACAAAGATTATATCTGGATGATGGAGACTACCGAGCAACTTTTTGAAACAATTGCTCTTACACTGCATGGCACCACCGATGTTCAATTGGGCGATAAAATCATTCATTTCAAAGCCCCTTTTCCCCGCATCAGCATTTACGACGCAATCCAGCAAAATACCGGTATGGATGTTTCCGGCTTGGAGGAAAAAGAATTGAGAGATGTTTGCCGGCAATTGAATATTTCCGTTGATCCAAAAGTTGGCAAAGGGAAGCTCATAGACGAATTGTTCAGTGCAACCTCAGAACATACCTTCATTCAGCCTACTTTCATCATCGATTATCCTGTGGAGATGAGTCCACTCACCAAAAAGCATCGGTCAAAGTCTGGTCTTGTAGAGCGGTTTGAGCTGATGGTGAACGGCAAAGAGCTTGCGAATGCATACACTGAATTGAATGATCCCATTGACCAGAGAGTACGCTTTGAAGAGCAAATGAAGCTGATGGAGCGGGGGGATGATGAAGCTATGTTCATCGATCATGATTTTCTCCGTGCACTTGAATATGGGATGCCACCTACATCCGGAATCGGTATCGGGATTGACCGCCTGTGCATGATGATGCTCAATCAGCCGTCTATTCAGGATGTTCTTCTTTTTCCGCAAATGCGGCCCGAGAAGACCGACTAAAAAAAGAGATGGCAAAAAAGAATGGTAAATGCAATTCTTTTTCTTTCTAAAAAAATTTGATTAATCACGGTAGTTCAGGGCAGGCTTTCGGTTGCCTAACAAAGCCTTGTATTGGTAGTCACCTACCTGAAGGCGATGTTCTTCCTTTGCTTCTTTGATGATGATGGGGTTGTTGAAAAGATCTATAGCAGTCAGCGCCATTGTTTTGGCAGCCACCAGCATACCTTTGTATCCTATGCCGGTTGCATTACAGGCAACCGCTTGCCAGCTATGTGCTACCACACCCGGAACCCAGGTAGCAGATTCTAATCCCACTGTTGGTACGGCATAACTCACATCACCAACATCTGTGCTTCCTTCACCGGCTCCGGAACCAATTTCATCAGGAAGAGGAATAATTTCGGAAGCAGAAGAAACAGGGGGAGGATTATTCAGTGTAGTGCCTAATTTTTTTGCAAATGCAATATCTTCAGCAGAATAATTAACGCCACCGCTGATTTCCAGGTTTTGTTGCATCAGCTTTGCCAGCTTTCTGTTGATCAATAAATCGTGGGTTCCTCCAATGATCTCATATTCCATTCGAGTTTCAGTGCCTTTAGCGGCTCCTTCTGCCGTTTTCACCAATCTCTCAAAAATTGATTGTACCTGCTCTCTTTTTGGGTGCCGCACGTAATAAAAAACTTCAGCAAAATCGGGCACAACGTTAGGAGCTTTGCCTCCCTGAGTAATAACGTAATGGATGCGTGTTTCCTGGGGAACATGTTCACGCATCAGATTGACCATATAATCCATTGCTTCTACCCCATCCAACGCAGACCGCCCTCTTTCCGGTGCCATGGATGCATGGGAAGCTGTTCCGTAGAACCTGAATTTGGCTGAGGTATTGGCCAACCGAGAAGCCATGGTTACAAAGTTCTTATCCTTGGGATGCCAGTGAAGCGCTACATCCACATCTTTAAAATATCCATCCCGTACCAGATATACTTTACCACTTCCACCTTCTTCTGCCGGACAGCCATACAAACGTATGGTGCCCTTTATTTTGTTAGATGCCATCAGTTGTTTCAGCGATATGGCAGCTGCTGCAGAGGCAGTTCCGAATAAATTATGTCCGCAGCCATGTCCGGCATCCTGTCCGGAGATTGATTTTTTTTCAGGAACTGCCTGTTGAGCCAAGCCGGGAAGTGCATCAAATTCTGCCAGCAATGCAATTACGGGTGAGCCACTTCCATAAGAGGCGATGAATGCCGTGGGCATACCTGCGATGCCTACTTCAATTTGGAAACCTTCTTTGCGCAGCAGGTCCTGTAAAAGAGCACTGCTTTTGGTTTCTTTGTAGCCAACTTCTGCAAATTCCCAGATATTCCGTGCAATTGATTCATAGGTTGTTTGTCTGGTATCCAGTTGCTGTAGGGTAGATTTTTTCAGGTCTGCTATGGTTTGGCCCATTAGCTTGTTAGCAGCAGCAACTGTCAGGAGGAGTCCTGATGTGAACATTAGTTTGCGTAGCATAATCCAGTTGAACAATTTTATACGAATAAGTCTTTGTACAATGTAGCACCCGGTACAACAGAGTATTTGTCCAAATCAGTGATACCGGCTTTGGCCAACACTTCCTCATCAATAAAAGTATGACCGGTACATTCTGCTGCCGGCTGACTTAATATGTAGTGGGCAGCATCAGCAATGATATCAGGGGTGCGACTCATGTTTGCCAGGGCTTGTCCGCCCAATAAGTTACGCACTGCAGCAGTATCAATTGTGGTGCGGGGCCAAAGTGCATTGGAGGCGATGCCTTCTGCTTTGAATTCAGCTGCCCAGCCCAGCGCCATCATACTCATGCTATATTTAGAAACGGTATAAGCAATGTGTCCCGCCAGCCATTTGGGATCGAGATTGATGGGAGGAGATAAAGTCAGGATGTGAGGATTGGTGCCTTTTCGCAAATAGGGTAAAGCATGTTTCACCATGAGGAAAGTTCCCCGCACATTGATATCATGCATCAAGTCGAAGCGCTTACTTTCAGTTTTATCCGTAGGTGTCAATTGAATGGCAGACGCATTGTTGATGATTGCGTCAATTCCTCCAAAATGGGTAACTGCTTTTTCCATGGCTGCCTGGATCTGTTCTTCATAGCGAATATCCAGTTGTATGGGTAGTCCTTTACCGCCTGCTGCTTCTACTTCCTGTGCAGCACTATAAATAGTACCCCCCAGGCGTGGGTCTTCCTCCACACTTTTAGCACCGATTACAATATTTGCTCCCTCAGCGGCCAGTTTAAGTGCCATGGCTTTACCAATACCTCGGCTTGCACCGGTGATAAAAATAGTTTTGTTTTTGAATGACATAAAGTGGGTTTAATTTTTTAAGAAAAAGGTTGGAAAAATGTAGGTTCGTAAGAATTGATTCAGGAATTGATGGTTGGGTGAAGGAATTGTTTGGATTGTAAAAAATCTCCGATGGCCTTGTCAGCCGCAGCACAGGCAGCTTCCAGTTGATTATTCACAATAACCTGATTGAAATAATTTTTGAAAGAAATTTCAAAAGCAGCTTTATCCACCCGAACCTGCAAGCTTTCTTCCGTTTCTGTACCTCTTGCCCGCAAACGATTTTTCAATTCACCGAGTGATGGTGGCTCAATGAACAAAGAAAAACATTGTTCAGGATATTGTTGTTGCACATGAATAGCGCCTTTCACATCTATGTCGAGCAGCGGTACCTGATTTTGTTGCCAGATACGATTTAATTCACTTTGCAGCGTACCATAATACTTTCCTTCATATACCATTTCCCACTCGACAAATTCATTGGTAGAAATTCTTTTTTTAAATTCCAGCTCACTGATGAAGTAATAATCTACACCCTCCTTTTCATTTCCCCGGGGCTGACGGGTAGCGGCAGAAACTGAAAATGCCAGATAAGGATATTTCTGCAAGAGATACCGGGTAATTGTGGTTTTTCCCGCACCGGATGGGGCAGTGATGATGACAATCGGTAAGGTTGAATGGCCCATGTCCGGACTTTCAGCAAAGAAACAATTTATTATGCATTTGCCGTCAGTTGCCCGGCAGGGGAAAAATGAAAAGTAATATTGTCCTTGAATAACCCTTGATAACCGGGAAGTAAAATGGAAGGAAAACGAAAATCAGTAAAAGCAGTTGGCTCAATATCGGTTGTACTGATTTCCTCTGTTGTCGTTGCGGTTACCGCGCTGCCCACCCTGGTTGTTTCTGCCTCCACCGGGTCTGTTGTTTCTTCCGCCACCGCGGCCACCAAAGTTTTTCTTGTTTTGCCATCTCCCGCCACCCCGCTGGAAATCATCGCGCTCAAAATTTTGGTTGCGGTGCTTGATAAAGGGTGTATTGCTGAATTCGAGTTGACCTCCGGTGATGTTGTTTAATTCCGCGCGGATGGTATCGTCATGTACCAGTTCTTTGTGCCAGTTGCTATATGCCAGTTTCATGTAATAAGCTATGGCGTGCGCAAATCCCGCTTTTTTATCAGGGTCTTCCTGCTGCAAGGCCTTTTGTATCACTACCTCCAGGTTTCGCCCCAGGTGTGCATACCTGGGATGCCTTTTTGGATAGGGTAGGGGATCTGGCTTTTGATGATAAGTTTCGCGCGATGGTTTTGGATAAGGACTATCTACATCGAGTGCAAAATCACTGATGAAAAAAAGATGGTCCCATAATTTATGGCGGTAGTCCTCAATTGTCTTTAGCTGAGGATTCAGGAATCCCATCAGTTCGATGACATATTGTGCTTGCTGTTGTCTTTTTTCACGGTCTTCAATGGTCAGTAAGAAGTCAACCATTTTCTGCACATGACGACCATATTCTTTTAAGTCAAGTCCTGGCCGCTGAGTATTGTAATCCATCAATCAATAAAATAGTGTCTGCGAAGGTACGATTTTCCGTGGGGATGGACAAAGTGGGGCACCTATTTTACAAATCGCTGTTGCTCAGCATCTTTTCACCATGTGAAACTTGCGTTTTATCTTTACCGGATGGATGCATTGTTACAACAGATAGAGGACTGTAAAAAGGAGATGTCTCATTTTGATACCTCCCAGCCCGATTCGGCAGAGCTTTTTAGGATACGTTTTCTCGGTACAAAAGGACTGATCAAGGGTTTGATGGGGGAACTGAAAAACGTATCTCCAGATCTGCGGAGGGCAATGGGACAGCACCTGAATGAATTAAAAGTATTGGCAGAGCAACAATGGGAGAGCCTGAAAGTCAGTCAGCAACCTGTACATATTGCCGGTGCCCGGTCGATCGACCGAACCTTACCCGGCACTCCTCTACCTGCCGGTACACGCCATCCACTGAGTTTGGTAAGAAATGAAATCGTTGCCATCTTCCGCCGGCTCGGTTTTGCGGTAGCTGAGGGTCCGGAGATTGAAGATGATTGGCACAACTTCGGCGCAATGAATTTACCGGAAGATCATCCAGCCCGAGACATGCAGGATACCTTTTATATACAACAGGAGCCGGCTTGGTTATTACGAACACATACCAGCAGCGTTCAGGCAAGGGTGATGGAGCAACAACCTCCACCCATAAGGGTAATCTGTCCGGGCCGTGTTTATCGGAATGAAACCATCAGTGCCCGTGCTCATTGTTTTTTTCATCAGGTAGAAGGATTGTACATAGATGAACAAGTGAGTTTTGCAGATCTGAAGCAAACGCTCTATTTTTTCGTCCAGGAAATGTTAGGAAAACAAGTCAAAATACGTTTTCGACCCAGCTATTTCCCGTTCACGGAACCCAGTGCTGAGATGGACATCAGCTGTTTGATTTGTGAAGGAAAGGGTTGCAGTGTTTGTAAACATTCAGGATGGGTGGAAATTTTGGGAAGTGGTATGGTACATCCCCGGGTGCTGGAAAATTTTTCCATCGATCCGAATAAATATACAGGCTTTGCGTTTGGTATGGGCATTGAGCGCATCACCCAATTAAAATACCAAATCAACGATTTGCGTCTTTATTCCCAAAATGATGTGCGTTTCCTGCAACAGTTTGCAGGGGTCGTCTGAAGTTGCCTTGCTGCTTCGATTCCGTTGGGTCACTTCTGCCGGCATCATTTTTTCAAACCTTCCTATGATTCAGACAACCCGAGGTATTGTTTTCCGCACAACCCGGTATGGTGATTCCAGTCTGATCAGCTCCATCTATACCAAACATTTTGGCATCCAGAATTACCTTGTCAAAGGGGTCAGAAAAAATTCCGGAAAATCGGAAGGAAAAGCTGCCTGTTTTCAACCGGGTGCAATTTTAGAGTTGGTGGTTTATCACCAGGACGCTAAAAACCTGCAGTACATTCGCGAAGTCAACTGGGGATACCTTTATACAACCATTTATGGCGAAGTGATAAAGAATACCGTAGCACTTTTTATGGTTGAAATCTTGCAGCATTGCATTCGTCAACCCGAGCCCAACTTGGTTTTATTCGAATTCATCGAAAAAAGTTTGCAGCAGCTTGATCAGGCTACCCCGAAAGTAACGGCTAACTATCCTCTTTTTTTTGCATTGCGTTTGTCATCTATGCTCGGCTTTCAGTTACAGGGAACATATTCTGAAGCAACCTCTTTTCTGGATTTGCAGGAAGGACAATTTGTAGCCAACAGGCCTGCACATCCTTATTTTTTAGAGGGGGAGGGATCTGCAGTGACTTCTCAGTTGCAAGCGATTTCAGGCCCGGATCAACTAGAAAATATAACGGCACCAAGAATCTTGCGCAAAGAACTCTTGACAAGCTATCTTCAGTTTTATACCTGGCATGTGCCTGACTTTGGCAACTTGCGGAGTTGGCAGGTGATACAGGAAATTTTACACTAAAAAATCACCACCACCTCGTAATGCGAGATTGAGGTCCAATACCCCCATCAGGTGAGAGACCTTCCAGTTGCAGGATACCCGGATTGGTTCCGGGTCGTAGATAGCCCAATTGATCCTCCAGTTGCAAAGCAGCTGCCCCCTGACTTGTAGCCCATCGCAACATATCTTCCGTAGGTATGCTAGGAAAATGTTGTGCAAGAAGTTTCATTTCATCCAGGATACTGAGTGAATGGTTGCTGGCAAGACTGTCCGTTCCAAAAACTAGTTTGCTGTTATTTTTTCGCAAGAGTTCAGCAGGAGGGAGTGTATCTTCTATGTATAGGTTGGCTTGAGGACAAAGACACCAAAAGACTGATGCATGCCGGCTTTCTGCCTGTTCAATGTCTGCTGCAGTTGTAAAAGTATTGTGAACGAGTAAGAGCGGAGCAGCAGTTTGCAGATAAGATAAAATCGATTGAAGGCTGCTTTTCCCGGATGGCACAAAATGTTCATTGTCTATTTGTAAAACTGAATAAAAATCGGGCCACTCACCTTTTCCTTTTTCAAATAAATATTGCTCTGCCTTCGATTCCTGGTTGTGTATGGTGATTGGTTGTCCGGGAAAATGTGGTGCCAGCAATTGCCAAAGTTCTGTAGAAACAGAGTATGGGGCATGAGGAACAAGTGATGCCCTTGGGGTTAATTCTAAAAATTTATCCAGGATTTGCTTGGCCAATCGGTATCTTTTTTCGGCAACTGATGGCATCCAGCCACTCACTTCTATAAAATTATGGTAGGTAATGGCAGAATTCGTTTTGATTTGAAGTGAATCAATTCTATTAGAAATGTCACCGACTGCCTGAATCCCTTCTTCCCACATGAGTCGGTCTGCAGATTCCATTGCTAACTTTTGACCGGCCTCTGGAAAGTCACGAAAGGATAAAATTTGTTGCACAAATCCGGTTAATCCGGTCTTTTCCGGAATTGCGCCTGCGAGATGGCTCAATTCCAGGTGGCAATGGCAGTTGATAAATCCGGGGGTAATCCAGCCAGCTACCTGTTCCACCCCCTCGCCCGCTTCGGATGCCGGGAGAATATCCATGACTTTACCTATGTTATTTATTACCAGTACCTGATCGGGAGCCAATAACTCCAAACCAGTGAAGATGCGTTGGGGTTGAAGTTTGCGAAGGCTCACCGGTATAAATTTAAGTTACAAAGGTAGCGGGTTAAAGACAAGTGACGGGGCCACCTTTCGAAAATTGAAGTTGTTCGAAGAGAGTAGTTTTATAATTTGAATCAATATTTTTATTGATTATCAATATATTACAATGATACGACGAAAAAAATAGCTCTATTTGTTCGAAAAACCGGGTTACTCTACCTAACTTTGCACTCCCGAAAAAGGGATTTTCGCCGTTGGGATAGCGCCGGCATCACGTAAAACTAAATATCATGAGCAAATTACATTTCACCACCAAGCATGCGAACGCGGCTACTGTTCAACACAACTGGTTTGTAGTGGATGGTACTAATCAAACCGTTGGACGTATTGCCTCCCGCATTGCCGCAGTTCTCAGGGGCAAAAACAAAGCCTATTATACGCCGCACGTTGATTGTGGCGATTATGTTATCGTAATCAATGCAGATAAGGTTGTATTCACCGGCAACAAACTGGAAGACAAACAATACATCAATTACTCGGGTTATCCGGGAGGTAAAAAAGAGGAAGCTGCCGGCGATTTGCTGAAGCGCAGACCTGAGGTGGTTATGGAGCGTGCTGTAAAAGGGATGTTGCCTAAAAATCGGCTGGGTCGTAAGATGATCAAGAAATTATTCGTGTATGCAGGAACCAACCATCCGCATGCTGCTCAGCAACCCAAACCACTTAACTTTTAAAAAAATAGCAGGACAACACCTGACTTTCAATCACCGGCTGACTCCACGGGGTCACCTGTAAAAGACAACAAACATGGAAAAACAAAAAAATGCAGTGGGTCGCCGAAAAGAGGCTGTAACCCGTGTATTCGTTACCAAGGGTGATGGTAAAATTACCGTTAACGAAAAAGATTATAAAGTTTATTTCCCCCTGGTTTACTTACAAAACCAAATTGAAGCTCCTCTAAAGACCACCGAAATGCTTGGAAAGCTTGACATTATCATCAATGCACAAGGTGGCGGATTGAAAGGCCAGGCGGAAGCTGCCAAACTAGGAATTGCCCGTGCACTGCTGGAAATAAATCCCGCACTGCGCCCGGCCCTTAAAGAGGCAGGTCAACTGAAGCGTGATCCAAGAAGTGTAGAACGTAAAAAATTCGGTCACAAAAAAGCCAGAAGAAGTTACCAGTTCAGCAAACGTTAATCATTGGTTTGTTTGCATCTCATGTGTTCCGAAATTCTTCAGGATGCACATCGGATCTGCCAACCATCATACTCAATTACTAAATCAGTCATAATGGAAAATAACACCTCTTTACAACAACAACTTCTCGATGCCGGCGTGCATTTCGGTCACCTGAAAAAGAAATGGAATCCGAAAATGTTGCCTTACATCTTCGCAGAAAAGAAAGGCATTCACATCATCGATTTGAACAAAACTGTCGATCACCTTCAGGAAGCTGCCGCTGCCGTGAAACAGATTGCCAAGAGCGGAAAGAAAATCATGTTTGTAGCCACTAAGAAGCAGGCCAAGGAAATAGTTAGTGAATGTGCCAAACGTGTTAACATGCCTTTCGCCACAGAGCGTTGGTTGGGGGGGATGCTCACCAATTTCAATACTGTTCGTAAGAGCGTAAAGAAGATGCAGAGCATTGACAAAATGCTGGCCGATGGAAGTGCAGATAGCCTTACCAAGAAAGAGCGTTTGACATTGAGCCGTGACCGTGATAAAATGGAGAAGGTGTTGGGTGGTATTGCACAATTGGGCAGACTACCTGCAGCGCTGTTCCTGGTTGATATCGGACATGAGCACATAGCATTGGCTGAGGCCAAGCGCCTCGGTATCTCTACCATTGGAATGGTTGATACCAACTCTGATCCCAATAAAGTTGATTTTGCTATTCCTGCCAATGATGATGCTACTAAATCCATTGCCATCATTACCAATTATATCACTGCAGCTATTGCAGAAGGTTTGGCAGAACGCCAGGCTTCTAAGGAAGAGGATGAAAGTGAAGAGACTTCCAACGAAAATGAGGCACGCGCCCGCAGACTCGAGGCCGAGGCACAATCTGAAGCAGCTCGCGGTGGTAGGGGTCGTGGGGTAGCTGCAGCTGCCGGTGCTCCCAAGAGGAGAATTGCCGGTGGAGCCAGCCGTCGCCCTGCAGGTGGTGGATCTCGTTAACTCCCGATGGATGTTTATGGTCGGGGCAAACTGAGCCCATGTATTACTATTATTCAATGAATTGATTCTTAAAAAAGTTTTTACTCATGTCAACAGCAACAATAACAGCAGCAGATATTAATAAGTTACGTCAAACTACCGGTGCCGGTATGATGGATTGCCGCAAGGCACTCACCGAAACCAATGGTGATTTCGAAGCAGCCATAGATTGGTTGCGCAAACAGGGACAGAAAGTGGCTGCTAAGCGCAGCGATCGTGAAGCAAAAGAAGGTGTAGTAATCGCATTGACTGCTCCCGGAAATCAAACTGGCTGGGTCGTTTGCATCAGCTGTGAAACAGATTTCGTTTCTAAAAATGCCGACTTTGTTGCTTTTGCCCGCCAGATCGCTGAAGCCGCTGCAGCCAACAACGTTAAATCCATAGACGAACTCAATGAAGTTGTCATCAGCGGAGCAAAAGTTGCTGATATGATCAATGACAAACTGGCTTCCATAGGTGAAAAAATCGGAGTATCTCGTTTTGAGCGCGTTGATGCTCCTTATGTTGCTTCCTATATTCATGGTGCCAACCGCATGGGAGTACTGGTAGGACTTTCAGCTGCCGCGGAAGAAGCAGGAAAAGATGTGGCCATGCAAATTGCTGCAATGAACCCCCTTGCAGTCGATGCAGACAGCGTTTCACCAGAAACTGTTGAAAGAGAGAGAGCCATTGTTCTGGAAACCATGAAGTCTGATCCCAAGATGGCAGGAAAGCCGGAAGAAATGATTGCAAAAATTGCAGAAGGAAAACTGAATGCTTTTTTCAAGGAGCAAACTTTATTGGCACAGCCCTTTGTAAAAGACAGCGCCATCAGCGTAGCTGATTACCTGAAAAAAGCCGGGTCTGATTTGAAAGTAACTACTTTCAGGCGTGTGGCATTGGGTTAATGAACCATGTTCTTTCTAAAATTCTCATTCAACCGTCCGCTTGCGGACGGTTTTTTTATTGTATAAATTGCTAACTTCAAATGGTCGAACTTCTCAATATGCAACAAGACGAAACCGCCAAAATAGTAGCTCAATACTGTAAAAATTTTCCTCCGGAAGTAAAGCGAAGGTTGCTTTCATTGCAAGCGCTGGTGAAGGAACTGGCTCCGGAGGCTACAGAAAAAATCAGCTATAGAATGCCTGCCTATTTTTTAAATGGAAGGCTTGTCTATTTTGCAGCGCATAAAAATCACATTGGACTATATCCGATGGCATCAGGAATTGCGAAAATGGCCCCTAAACTGAAGCAATACCAGCATGCCATGGGTTCGGTACAGTTTCCGCACGATCAAACTTTTCCTCTCCAGCTCATCAGGGAAATTATTGAACTACGGGTAAAAGAGAACAGACAAAAAATCCAAAAAAAGAACAAAGCAAAGTGAAGTGAATGGTTGGATTCTTATGAGTTTATACACAGTAGAAGAGAATATGCCGAAAAATCAGGTTATTTGTAGTTGAAAATACATTGCTGCTATGCTACCCAAATACAAAAGAATTCTGCTCAAATTATCCGGAGAAGCCCTGTTGGGGGATCAGATGAATGGAGATCCTTTTAATCCAAAGATAATCGAGCAATATGCAAAAGACATCAAAGAGGTAACAGAATTAGGGGTACAGGTAGCAATAGTAATCGGTGGTGGCAATATTTATCGGGGAATGAATGAATCTGATAGCGGCATCGAGCGGGCACATGGCGATTACATGGGAATGCTTGCGACAGTAATTAATGCTATGGCTATGCAGGCCATGTTGGAAAAAATCGGTGTATATACACGCTTGCAAAGCGCAATCAATATGGATCAGGTAGCAGAACCATATATCAGAAGAAAAGCTTTGCGTCACCTGGAAAAGGGTAGGGTAGTGATTTTTGGAGCCGGAACCGGAAATCCTTATTTCACTACCGATACGGCAGGATCATTGCGCGCTATTGAAATGAAAGCAGATGTTATACTCAAAGGTACCCGGGTTGATGGCATTTATACAGCCGATCCGGAGAAAGATCCTACCGCTACTAAATACGACACGATTAGTTTTGAGCAATGCATTCAAAAAAATTTGAAGGTGATGGACATGACAGCGTTTACACTCTGTATGGAGAACAAACTACCCATCATTGTTTTTGATATGAACTCACCAGGTAACCTTCTAAAAGTAGTTGTAGGAACCAATGTGGGTTCATTGGTGAGTTGATTCACCCATTCATATAAATCTTTTCCCGAGTACAGTTGCGCGACATAATTTAGAGATATGAGAAAATTGGCGGCAGTTATTGGTTGTTTGGTCCTCAGCCAGTATTCAGTGGCACAACAGCGACTTACCCTTTCTGATGCCATCAACATGGCGCTGCAAAAGAGTCTCGATATTCAACTGGCCAAGAACAATGTCAATATCAGCGAAATCAGTGATGACATGGGTTTTGCCGGAGGATTGCCGACCATCAACGCAACAATTAATGATAATGAGCAGGTAGTAAGCATCAATCAGGAATTTTCCGAGCCAAGTAGAAATGCCAAACGTCCCGGGGTAGGATCCAATAACCTGTTCGCCGGAATTACGGCCACCATGGTTCTTTATAATGGCAGTAGGATCATTTCTACCCGCAAAAGACTGGAAGAGCTTAAAGGATTGAACCAGCAGTTGCTATTGGTTCAAATACAGAACACCATTGCCGCTGTATCGACGGGTTATTATGATGTCGTTCGTCAACAAGAGCTGTTAAAAACCATCCGGCAGTCGATTGAAGCATCCCGCAAGAGATTGGAAATTCTTACCATCCGCAAAGAATCCGGATTGGCCAATCAGGCCGATCTGCTTCAAGCAGAGATTGATTTGAATGCCCTGGAACAAACCTTACAGAATCAGCAATTGGTGATTGATCAGACTAAAACAAATTTGTTGAATTTGATTTGGATGCAGCCCACGGATGCCGCTGTTCTAATTCAGGATACCATCGTAGTAAATAAAAATCTTCGGCTCGACAGCATTCGTAAAAATATGGTAGCTAATCCTTCGGTGCAGGCTGCTTCACAACAAATTAAAGTCAATGAATGGCTGGAAAAAGAAACAGCTGCTTTACGCCATCCTACCCTTAGGGCAAATACTGGGTATAATTTCAGTAGTGTGAAAAGTGCGGCAGGATTTGCCTTATTGAACCAGAGTTTTGGTCCGTTCATCGGGCTTAATCTGGGCATTCCGCTTTACAATGGAGGGGTAAATAAAAAGCAGCAACAAATTGCATCCATTAATACCCGCAATGCGCGACTACAATATGAAAATGCCCTTTTTGATCTGGAAATAGGGGTGGTTCAAACTTATCAGGCTTATCAAAGTAATTTACTTCAATACCAGACCCAAATAAAAAATTTCCGACTTTCTGCTGAATTACTGGAATTGGTGCTTGCCCGATTCTCCCTCGGTCAATCTACCATTGTTGATGTTAGACAGGCACAAGCTAGTTACGAAACAGAGGGGTTTCGCCTGGTAAATCTTAGTTATGCAGCTAAAGTTGCAGAAATCGAATTGAATAGGATTGCTGGTAAATTGTTGCCATAATAAGCACCCATTTTTTTGATCATCAGGCCAACCTTGTTCATGCAAGCATCCTTCACACCTAATTTTTCCTCACGTTTACCACAGGTAGGCACAACCATCTTTACAGTGATGAGCCAACTGGCACGTGAATACGATGCAGTGAACCTGGGACAAGGATTTCCTGATTTCCCGATGAGTGAAGAACTGACGGGGTTAGTCAATAAAGCCATGCAGGATGGACACAACCAATACGCCCACATGAATGGCTATCCCTTACTTAGAAAGCGCATTGCCGATAAGGTCGCTTACTGCTATGAATGTTCTACTGATCCGGAAGAAGAGATAACGATTACTCCGGGGGGCACCTATGCTATTTTTACAGCAATCACTGCTTCCCTAGAACCGGGAGACGAGGTAATCATTTTCGAACCTGCCTACGATAGTTATATCCCCAATATAGAAATCAATGGGGGTGTACCGGTTTTGATACCACTCAGTTTTCCTGATTGTAGGATTCCCTGGGATGAAGTGAAAAACAAAATAACCAGCCGCACGAGAATCATTCTTCTGAACACGCCTCATAATCCTACCGGTATGGTATGGACTGCTGAAGATATGCGGGAATTAGAAAGTATTGTTGCCGGAACTTCTATTCTGATTGTTAGTGATGAAGTGTATGAGCACTTGATTTATGATGGGTTACAACACCAAAGTGTATTGCGTTACCCATCCTTACGTGAAAGAAGTTTTGTGTGTTTTTCTTTTGGTAAAACCTATCATTGTACCGGTTGGAAGTTGGGCTATTGTATTGCACCTGCTATGATGATGCAGGAGTTTCGTAAGGTTCATCAATTCAATAGTTTTTCCTGCGATACACCCAAACAAGTAGCACTGGCTGCTTATTTAGAGCAACCTGCTCACTACGAACTACTGGGTAGTCAGATACAACAGAAGAGAGATTTCTTCAAACAATTGATGTCTGCCACACCTTTTGAATACATCCCTTCTTCCGGAAGTTATTTTGCCTGTTTCAAATACGGACATTTCAGCGATATCAGTGATAAGGAGATGGCCATTCGGTTGACCAGGGAGAACCAGGTCACATGTGTACCCGTATCAGTATTTTACCGGGGAGGAACAGATAACAGGGTACTGCGTTTTTGTTTTGCCAAAAAAGAGAGTACCCTAGAACTGGCAGCAGAAAGGTTGAGTCGGATAAAAATCTAATTCTGTTGGAAAATTATCTCCAACCATCTCCATCCAGCAAGTTGCCTATTCCACCCAAAACACTTCCCTCCTCTCTTCTGGAAGTGGTTGCATACTGTAAGATTCTGCCGGCAAGCCGGCTGATGGGTAGGGTTTGAATCCAAACTTTTCCCGGGCCACGAAGGGTTGCAAAAAACAACCCCTCACCTCCGAAAAGACTGTTCTTGATCCCGCCTACCATTTGTATATCGTAATCAATTCCACCCGTAAAGCCAACAATACATCCGGTATCTATTTTTAGCAGTTCACCCGGCTGGAGATTTTTTTCAAGTACATGACCACAGGCATGAAGAAATGCCATCCCATCCCCCTCTAATTTTTCCATAATAAAACCCTCACCTCCAAAAAGACCCGTTCCCAATTTGCGTTGAAATTCAATTCCGATGCTCACACCTCTGGCGGCACAGAGAAAAGAATCTTTTTGACAAATAACAGAGTTGTTGAGTTGATAAAGATTCAGGGGAATGATTTTTCCGGGATAGGGCGAAGCAAAGGATACATGTTTCTTGCCCTGTGCACTATTGGTAAAAGCTGTCATGAATAAATTTTCACCTACCAGCATTCTTTTACCCGCATTCATTAGTTTCCCCAATAGTCCGCCCGATTGTTGCTTGCTTCCATCACCAAAAAGGGTTTCCATAGAAATGCCATCATCCATCATCATAAAAGCACCCGGTTCAGCGATGGCAGTTTCTCCCGGATCGAGCTCTACTTCAACATATTGCATTTCTTCACCAAAAATCTGGTAGTCAATTTCATGGTTGTTCATCATACTAAAGAATTTAATACAAAGTTATCTTTTGTTCCGGCAGAGCTAGAAAAAAATGACAAACAAAATTAAGAGCTGAATATTGGCTTTCAGAGTTGAAGAACGGCAAAACCACCTAGGTCAACAGGTGGTTTTGAAATGATTCTCGTCAGTTTTTTTAAAACCAGCTTCCTATGAAAGCTTCATTCACATTGGAATTATCTTTCAGCTTGGCAGCTCTCTTTTTACGTTCGATGCGATGAGCAATCAGCGTGATTACAATCAACGGAAGGAAGAGGAAGGTAAGTGGAGGGATACCCAGCATACTGATCCATTTTCCTCCAAACATTCTTTGCATGGGTCTGCGCAATCTTTCCGCTATCAGGTACATTGCAGGCACGATGATCAGGGTCATAAAGAAGGCAAAGGCCAATCCGAAAATGATTGTCCAACTCAGCGGCCTCCAAAATGCAACGTTATCACCGCCAAAGAAAATGTGAGGATTCAGTTCGCTGAACAGGGTAACGAAATTGATGTTGAAGCCAAATGCGATGGGAATAAAGGCGAGGATAGCTGCTACTGCAGTTAGCATTACAGGGATGATTCTGGTCTTACCTGCTTGTATGGCTGCTTCTTTGGTTTTCATTCCCCGTGCACGTAACTCATCTGTGAATTCAATGACCAGGATACCATTCTTTACAACTATTCCTGCCAGGCCTACGATTCCAATACCTGTCATAATAGATGAAATATCCATACCAGAAAGGGTGATGCCTAATAAAACCCCGATCACACTGAAAACTATCTCTGTAAGAATGATGACCGATTTACTAACAGAATTGAATTGCAAGACCAGCGTAAATAAAATCAACATCAACGCTATCATCAATGCGTTGTTAAGGAAAGTAACGGTTTCTGCTTGTTGCTGACCCTCGCCTGTTTGCCGGATGGTTACACCCGCAGGTATGTCTTTGAATTTGGCAATGTGCTTGGCAAGTTCTTGGTTAACTCCCGTGGGGTTGTATCCCTCATTCATCAGAACATTGGAACGAAGGGTAATTAGCCGCTTTTGGTCTTTTCTTTTTACACTGCCCAACGTAGAAGTAGGTTCTACCGAAACGAGAGAGCTGATGGGAATGTTTTTTACTGCACCACCTGCCGCCATGTCACGGAAAGAGATGCGCATGTTCAAAAGATCAGTTAAGCTTTTTCGTTGAACAGCATTGTTGCGCAGCTGAATTTTGTATTCCTCTTTTCCCTCTTTAATTTTTGAAACTTCTGAACCGAAAAGTGCAGTACGAATTTGTTGTCCTATCTGAGCAGTAGAAACCCCTTCTATCAAAGCCCTTTTCCGGTCTATGGTCAAAGTCAACTCTGGATTATTCAAGTCAACATCCATTTTTAATTCTTCTACCCCCGGCACCTGTATGGAATCAAGAAAGTTTTTGAGGCGAGTTGAAGTTTTGATGAGTGAATTGAAATCTTCAGAAGCAATTTCTATGTTCACAGGTGGATCTGTGGGTGGTCCTGAACTTTCCTGGTCAACACTGATTTCAGCACCCGGGATTCCATTCATCACTTTCCGAATATTGTCCAGATAAGGCTGGGTTGATACACCATGTCTTTTTTCAAATTCGACAAAGGAGATCTGAATCCGTCCTAATTCACTTCGAACACTGCGATCGCCCAGTGTGGGATCACCTGCTCCCACTGCCACATTGCTGATAACACTTTCCACAATTGGATTTTCTTTCCCCTGGTCTGTACCTAAAACCCTGGCAACACGTTTTTCCAGTTCATGAGTTACAGAATCGGTATATTTCACATCTGTCCCAACGGGTAATTTGAGATAAACATAAATCTGGTTGGGGTCTGGCTTTGGAAAAAATACAACACCCGTTCTTCCAATGCTTACTGAAACAGCAATGAGAACGATTGACACAATCAGCAACCCGAAGGTGCCAAGTAATAAGTAAACAGGTCTCCAACCTTTAAGTGCCCATCTAAGCAATTGTTCGTAGCGGTTCATGATGCGGGGCAATAATTTTTGCTGAAATGAATTGATGGCATCGGTCAATACATATTTGTTCAAGAGCCAAAGCAACATGAATAACAATAAGAGGTTTCCTGCAAAGGGGAATCCCAGTAAATCAAGCAAACTACCGGTGGCGATTCCGCCCCAAAACAGTTTGCTTTTGAATATTGAAGATTTTTTTTCGATTGTATTGTCTTCTTCATGGTTCATGAAATCCACTGCAAAAACAGGGTTCATGATGAAAGCCACAATCAATGAGGCAGCAAGGGTGAAGATCAACATAGTGGGAAGGTAAACCATGAATTTCCCAATGATACCCGGCCAGAACAATAAGGGGAAGAACGGTGCGAGTGTGGTAACTGTTCCTGCGAGTACGGGAACAAAGACTTCTCCTGCTGCCATTCGGGCTGCCATGCTGGAAGAAATTCGACCTTTACCTTGCATGAAGATTCGGTGGGTATTCTCGATTACTACTATTGCATCGTCAACAATGATGCCCAAGCCAAATAACAAAGCAAACAGAACGATGAAGTTCAGGGTTACGTGGGTGCCTACAATGAGATCGGCAGCCGGCAAAAAAACAAATGCAACAAACATACTCAGGGGAACAGAAAGAGCAACAAAGAAAGCATTGACCACTCCCATAAAGAACATCAATACGATTAATACAAGTAAGAAACCGATGATAATAGAGTTCACCAGATCAGTGAAGGAGGTTCGCGTTTTGATGCTTTGATCTCCTGTTATTACTACATTGAGGTCCTTGGGTAGAAACTCTTCTTTTGCAGCATCGACTATTTTTTTTACTTCATCACTGCTCTCAATCAGGTTTTCTCCATTTCTCTTAATGATATTCAGGGTTACTACATTCTTTCCGTTCAAACGGGCGTAGCTGTCTTTTTCTTTGGTAGTATCGACAATGGTAGCAATATCTTTTAGGTAAACGGGAGCTCCACTTTGGTTTCTGATGATCATACCGGCAATGTCATCGGCAGTTCTGAATTGACCTTTCATTTGAATATTCCGGCGCATAGTGCCTACCTCCAGCAATCCACCGGAAATATCGATGTTTTCTCTTCGGATGGCCCCTGTGATATCATCGAAAGTTATGCCTGCACTTTGCATGCGAAAGTTATCGACATTGATTTGAAACTCTCTTTCCGGCGCCCCAACCAGTTCTACCCGGTTGATCTGGGTTAGATTTTCCAAGCGATCTTTAATGTCATCCGCATATTTTTTCAATCTGGGTAAGTCATAGTCACCACTGAGGTTCACATACATGATGGGTTGTTCGCTCAATGAAATTTCCAGTGCTGTGGGTTCCTGTGTAAGATCTTTGGGGAGTTCTTGTTTGGCCTTGTCAATGGCATCTTTTATTTTTTGAAGAGCGAAATCTGTTTTTACCTCTGTATCGAATTCGATCTGTATGGCTGAAAAGTCTTGCTGTGAGTTGCTTGTAAATTTAGTAATCTTAGCACCTGTGATTCCTTTGATTTGTTTTTCCAGGGGACGGGTGACAAGGTTTTCAATGTCTTTGGGGGAATTACCTACATATACAGTTTGAACAAAGATGGTGGGTATAACGATATCAGGATATTGCTCTTTTGGCAGTGTAACAAACTGGTAAATACCACCCAGACTTATAAAAATCATGAGCAGATAAATAGATGTTTTGTTCCGGATGCTCCAGGTGGTTGGCATGAATTCCTTGAACCTGTTCGTCATTTGTTGGATGCTCATAATCTTCTTTTAATGTGCTTCGAAGGCTGCTTCAATTGATTTTATAGGAGAATAATTACTGTTGAATTATTTCAATGTGATAAGTTGACCATCATATAATCCCTGAAATCCTTCAGTAATAATCTGATCTCCAATGGAAAGACCGGATTTAATTTCAACTTTATCTCCATAAATCTGACCAATGGTTACCTCTTTTTTTCTGGCTATTTTTTTTCCATTCTCATCCGATAAAACCATGATGTATTTTCCTTTTTCGTCATTCTGTAAAGTATTCAGCGGTGCAACAATTGCTTTGGCATTGAAATAATCCCTGATTTTGATTTGGGCAATTTGGTTGGGATAAAAATCTTTGTCGGCAGGAATCTGTGCTTCCATATAGAAGCTTCTGCTGTTTGGGTCAATTATTTTTCCGGTAAGACTAACTTGGGTTGAGATGGATTTATTCAGATCGGGAAGTGCTATGACGATTGGCTTTCCAATAGTGACGCGGTCAATATAATTTTCAGGAACCTGGGTTATTACCTTGAGGTCGCTGGTATTTACGATCTTGATTTGCATTCCACCCATGAAGGTTTCTCCTACGCGCACATTTACGTCTTCTGCAACACCCGCTACATCACTATAAACCTGGGTCATTTGTAGCTGCTCCCTGTTGATTTTTATCTGCTCTTGCATTGATATCATCTGGTTTTCCAGTGTTTCAACATTGTTTTTGGCGGTGATCAACTGAACCTCAGTTCCAATGTTTTGCTCCCATAGATTTTTTTGTTTCTGGTAAAGACTGCGTGCAAAATCTAGTTGTACGCGCATGGTTTCTAAACCACGCTCTGCAGCAATTACGCTTTGGCGGGCAATGGCATCATCCAGTTTGAGCAGAAGTTGTCCCTTCTTTACATAGTCGCCCTTTTTGACAAAAATCTGCTTCACCTGGCCCGGCTGTCCACGAGGGGTAACAAAGGAAATGTTATCAGATTCTACTTTGCCCTGCAATTCAATAAAATGATTGAAGGCCTGGTAATTGACGGGAGAATCTACACTAACCAGTATGGCATTCTCTGCCTTGGCGGCTGAAGGATCTAGACGCGCAATTTCTTTTTCCAGCTGACCTATTTGACTTGTCAGTTTCTCCTGCTGCTTTTTTAATTCGGTCAGTTCAGCTTTCTTTTTTGAAATTTCTGCCGGTTCCGCTGATTTCTTTTCACCACATGCCGCCAGTAAAACTGCGAGAAGGGATATCAATACAAGTTTATTCATAATGTAATAATTAACTAGAAGTTTTAAAGTTTTCCTGTTGCTTTTCGATAATCTACTTTAGCTACGATGGTACCGTAAAGCGCTGCCATATAATTGTTTTGAGCAGTGATCAGATCGGTCTGTGCAGCAGATATTTCTATGCTGGACCCGGTGCCCACTTCATATTTTTTTCTGGTCTGGCCATATACTTTTTCAGCCAGCTCCATGTTTTTCTTTTGAAATTTGAGTGTATTCTGTGCAGTGATAAAATTCAATTTTGCCTGTTCAATTTCAGTATCAATCGTTTTTTTCATGTTTTCAATCTGAAAGTTGGTTTGGCGGAGGTCAATTTTTGATTTGGCAATACGCGCATTCTTAGCAAAACCATTGAATAATTGAAAGGATAAATTCAATCCCAAAAAAGATGTAGTGAACCAGTCGCCACCCTTGGCAAAAAAATCGAAGGTCCTTCTTTGTGCATTTTTATTATAGCCGCCCGTTAGGTTTAAGGTTGGCAGATAGCTTAATTCATACCGACGAATGTTGAATTCGTTCAGTTTTTTTGCCAATTCCAGGTATTGAAATTCTTTCCTGTCTTCATATCGAAATGATGTATCAGACAAAAGTTCGCTTTCCAATTGTGATTCTGTTAGCTTGTCGGTCAGCAACAACGTATCCTGTGGGCGCATGCCCAACAATGTTTTTAAACCGAGGTAACCAATTTCTATGCTGTTCAGGGCTTTTAATTTTTCTGTTTCCAGGTTGGTAAGTTGAATGGATACTTTATCCTGATCAAGTTTTTCGGCAAAGCCATTTTGATAAAGCGCTCTAGTATCTTTTTCCAATTGTTGCAATCTTCTGATATTGGCATCCAGAATGGCAATTTGAGTTCTACTTGCAACGAGTTGATAATATACTTTGTAAATATTGGCTTTGATCAATTCTTCGGTTACTTCCAAATTCTTAAGTTGAAAATCAACCGAAGTTTTTCTGGCCTGTAATCCTATGAAGACTTGTCCATCAAATAGTGTTTGCTGTAACTGAAAGCCCAAAGTAGAATTGTACTTAGTTCCAAATTGAACCGGTATGAATGTGCCGGGCGTGCCTCCGAAAATTTCACCCGGGATCAATGAAACGGGCAGTTGCAGATAATCCATTAGGTTGCCATTGAACGAAATGGAGGGCATGGCTCCGGCTGTGATTTCCCGGTTTGTCTCCTTTTGCGCCTGCACCGCCAACAAGGCATTTTTTACCTGTATGTTATTGTTTTTAGCAAATGTCATAGCCTCCTCAATGGAAAAAGCATAACGGGTAGGGGGCTGTGCGCCAATGAATGAAGGGAAAAGGAGCCATAAAATGGCAATAAGTGGCAGAGAGTAAGGTCGAATCATACAGTAATCAGTTTTTTACTAAGAAGCTTGTATTGCTCTATCAATTGTTGGCCACGCTCATTGGCGATGCCATATAAAAAATTATCAGTGGTGGCTGCCAGTAGTTGCGGCAAATTGAATTCTTCACCCGGAAAAATTTCCGGATTGAAGATCAGGAACATGGAAGCGAGGCGAAAACGGGCAATCAGATTCGTATTGAACTCTTTCCGGTATAGACCTTCCGATTGCCCCCTGTTCAGGTTGGTTACAATCATGTTGAACAGGAACCCATTTTTAAATTCGTTGTATTTATTGAAAGCAACCGGATGATATTTTTCCAAATCGAAAATGACAGAGGGATTCATTTTACTGATAATCTGTTTCACGTCATCCAGACTTAAAAAAACCTCATGCACTGCATTTTCGCTCTCTGTCTGATGTCGAAAACTATTTTCTCTATTGATTTTCAAAACGATTTCAATGGCATCTTCCACCAGTGCGTCTTTATCAACATAATATTGATAAATGGTTTTCTTACTGATACCGAGCTGGTTGGCTATTTCATCCATACTGATGCTTCGAATGCCAAAACGCATGAACAACTCATATGCTTTGCCAACTATTCTCTCAGCTGTATTTTCCATGCAAATGATAAAGGCCGCAAAACTATGGAAACTTTTAACGTTACAAAAGTTTCTGCGTGAAGAAATCGTGAGAATTTGGCTAAATATTAATAATTTATATTTGTAAATATCATTCAATCAATTGCATTAGTATTTATGTTATTCATAAAAATCGTTTATGTTTTATTTACCAAACAATCTTGTTTCAAGTATTTGTAATGGGGAAGTAAGGCCATTGAATGTACCTTTGCGGGGTTATTAGTTTTTTATGTCCTCTTCTCCTATAACACTGCGCAGAATTTTACGGCGATTACTCACCCTGTTTTTGCAAGGTTTAGTGGTTTTAGCACCCATAGGAATCACTTTGTGGGTAGTGATAGGCCTTTTCAATTTTGTGGATGGAATTTTACCGAATGTGATGCATGCCCTTGCTCCAGGTTTGTGGGAATTGGGGGATAACGGACAGGTGAAAAAAATCCCCGGTACAGGTTTTCTCGTTGTTGTTCTGTTGGTATTGATAACCGGCTGGATATCTTCCCTGCTTTTTTTCAGTCGGGTAGTAGCTATGATAGATAATTTGCTGGAAAAGACCCCCGGGATTAAATACATCTATTCTTCAGTGAAAGATTTCTTAGAGGCATTTGCCGGGAACAAAAAAAAATTCGACAAGCCCGTTTTAGTCAATGTGGATGCCCCCGGTGTTTGGCGGATTGGGTTCATCACACAGAAAAGTTCGGTAGCATTGGGAATGTCGGAGCTGATTACTGTATATGTACCTCATTCATATGCTATTTCTGGTATTACTTATCTGGTTCCTGCAAACCATGTAAAACCACTATCCGGCATTACTGCTGCTGATGCAATGAAATATACCATCTCCGGTGGAGTTACTGAAGTAGAAACCAGGGATGAAACACTGGTAACATGACCTGGTTATTTGTTCCGATATATTTATCTGTCATTTTATCTCAAATCATTTTACTTTGCTGATTCAATATGATCATCCATAATTTTAATTCCGGTCCTTCAATTCTACCTGGCTCAGTTCTTGAAGAAGCTGCTGCTGCCATTCATTTATTCAATAAAACGGGTCTGTCGATACTTGAGATAGGTCATCGCACTTCTCATTTCATTGAAGTAATGGAGGAAGCCAGGGATAGCGTTCGCAAGTTGATGGATTTACCTGCGACACATGAAGTGCTTTTTTTGCACGGAGGGGCAACTACTCAATTCATGCAGGTTCCTATGAATCTGCTTAATCCGGGTGACACTGCTGCTTATTGTGTGAATGGAATTTGGGGAAGCAAGGCTGCCAAAGAGGCTTCCTTTTTTGGAAAGGTACTCTATGCTACCAACACTTCAGATTCTCAGCACACCAGCATCCGTCAACCAGGCGAGTTGCCTGCTGAAACCGCCTATCTCCATCTTACCAGTAACAATACAGTTGAAGGTACCCAATGGCATCATTTTCCTGAGACAAAAATTCCCCTCATTGCTGATATGAGCAGCGATATTTTTTCTCGTCCCATGAATTATGCTCAATTTGACCTCATTTATGCTGGTGCACAAAAGAACATGGGCGCAGCCGGTGTGAACCTCATCGTTGTAAACAAAGACTTACTGGCTAGAAAAAAAGATAGCTTACCGGCTATCATGGATTATAGACAGCACATTGCTGCAGGTTCATTGATGAATACACCTCCTGTATTTGCTGTTTATGTTAGCATGCTTACATTGCGCTGGATCATTGAGCAGGGAGGTCTTTATGAAATGGAACGCCGCAGCAAAGAAAAATCTGATTTGTTGTATTCAACCATTGATAAAAATCCTTTGTTTGTAACCAAGGTAGAAAAAAAAGACAGAAGCAGAATGAACGCAGTATTCTTTATGGCGCAGCCGGATTTGGAACCGGCGTTTTTTGAATTGTGTAAAAAAGAAGGAATGGTGGGGGTGAAGGGATACAGAACAGTTGGGGGCATTCGTGTAAGCATGTATAATGCTTTACCGTTAACAAGTATTCGCGCTTTTTGCGATTTAATGAATTATTTTAGTGAAAAGAACGGATAAATGCCCGTTTCTTTGAATCAACCTAAAACCCTGCAAAAAAAGTATTAAAAAAATTATATGCATGGTTCCCTCTTTTTTCAACCCCACATTGAATGCCATTGCTGAACAAAATTTTCCTGCAACGTATTTTTTCTACTCCCCGGTATCAAATGAATCCCGTATTTGTCAACAGATACTGCATTATTTTTTTTCTACTGCTAACGGGCGCTTTTTCTAAAGCTGCTTATTATCCAGGAATACCTCTACCCATAAAGTTCCCAGCTGATACCGACACTTTTCCTGTGCCCTCCGGAAATCCAAAGCAACTTTTTTATTTGCAGCGAACTGCCAATACCAATACCATCATCTGCGAGTTAAATACCGACAGCAAGGGGATACCTATACCTGAGAAACCTGTCAATGTATACTGGATTCTTTATACAGATGGTGGAAGAAGAAAGGAGTTGAATTATATCCAGAGGAATTTTGCTTACGGTATTGATTCTAAGCAGGAGGGAAATGACATGTATTCTTTGCATTTTGTTTCCTATAAAAAAAGACTTTTCTATTTGAAGTGGCATGCACCTGGCAAGAAGTACCAGGTATTTGCTGTTATTAACAACAAAGAAGCCATCCTACAACGTATTTTTATAAAGGTATCAGGTGGAACATTTTGGGTACCTAATATTGTTTACGTAGAGTTTCGGGGCATAGATCCCGCTACCGGAAAAGAGGTGATGGAAAGATTCAAACCCTGATAAAGTGTGCTGTTTCTTTCACCAACACGCATCTACAATTGATTGGTATTCTTTTCGGATATTTGCAGCATGTCAAAAATTTTTCCTTTCAGGGCCCTTCGCCCCCAACCCCAACTGGCCGGTCAGGTGGCCAGCTTACCCTACGACGTTTTAAGTTCATCAGAAGCGAGGCAGGTAGCCGGCGGAAACCCATACTCTTTTCTGCATATCACAAAAAGTGAAATTGATTTGCCGGATGATGTTCATGCCTATGACGATTCAGTGTATGAAAAGGCCAAAACCAATTTGTCTGCATTTCTGAGCAGAGATGTACTTTTCAGAGAAAGCAAACCATGCTTCTATCTCTATCAGCTGACCATGCAGGGGAAAAGTCAGACAGGGTTAGTTGCTCTCAGCAGTATAGATGAGTATGATCAGAACTTGATTAAGAAACATGAATTGACTCGTCCGGAAAAGGAGCTAGATCGTATCAGACATATTAGTATTTCGGGTGCACAAACAGGTAATGTATTTCTGGCATACCGACCTCAGCCAGCTATTGATGAGTTAGTAACCAATTGGATAACCACAAAAAATCCGGTATATGATTTTACCGCGGCAGATCAGGTGCAGCATAAAATTTGGGTAATCAATGATGATACAACAATTGCCGGCATTTCTGAACTCTTTGCTACCCTTGTTCCCTGCACCTACATTGCCGATGGTCATCATCGTGCTGCCTCAGCCGCTAAAGTTCGAAAAAATTTAAACGGAGAAATTCCGGATGGCGCCAATTACTTTCTGACCACTCTTTTCCCCTCTAATCAATTACGCATACTCGATTACAATCGGGTGGTAACTGATTTGAATGAGCATTCCGTTTCAGCAATATTGGAAGCTGTACAACGTAATTTTGCACTTGAGTTAACCGGTAAGGAAGAGGTACTTCCCAATGCCCCCCATTTTTTCGGAATGTACCTTGACAAACAATGGTATCGGCTAACAGCATTACCCGGAACTTTTCAAAATGATCCCATCGGACAACTCGATGTAACCATTTTACAGGATAATCTTTTGCACCCAATTTTGGGCATCGGAGACCAGCGAACCGATAAGCGCATAGATTTTGTTGGAGGAATTCGCGGACTCTCCGAATTAGAGCGACGCGTGAACAGCGGTGAAATGGCCATAGCATTTAGCTTGTTCCCTGTTTCTACCGATCAGCTATTCACCATAGCAGACAAAGGTGAAGTCATGCCTCCAAAAAGCACATGGTTCGAACCTAAATTGCGGGATGGTTTACTCACTCATTTAATGGAAGGGTGAACCATTTCATTTTCTAGCAAGATTTTCACCTGTTTTTAAAGGCGGCTAATTTTCGGCCCGCCGACCTGTTTTTTTCCGGCTTATCCCTTTTCGGGTTCGGGATTTTGAAAAAATGAACTATCTTAGGTTCTACCTTCCAATCTATGGTTTGAGAAGCGGGGAAGTCAAGTCAGTAAAGGATTTCAACAGGAATTGATTCTTTTGAAGCCCTTTGCTTCCTTTCTCCCGGCTGTTCAATGAGGTCTTAGATCAGGGGAACTGCATTTATTTTTTTTATAATTATATTAAATCTGCCATATGGAATATAAAAGACTATTTGATTGTATAGAACATCAGTTGAAGCATTTTCCAACAGATGCCATGTTGGTTGCTAAAGTGAACGGAAACTGGGTCAAGCACAGCACACAGGAGGTAGCAAAGACTGTCAACTCACTCTCAGCAGGTTTATTACAGTTGGGAGTAAGTGGGCACGATTTTTCTCCGGAGGGCAGCGACAAAATTGCCATCATCAGCAACAACAGACCGGAATGGGTTTTGACGGATATGGCAGTACAGCAAATTGGCGCAATTCTCGTTCCGCTCTACCCAACAACCAATCCACTGGAGATTGAGTTTATTTTCAATAATGCTGCAGTGAAATATGTGTTTGTAAGCAATCAGGAAATGTATGATAAGATCAGCGCCCTAAGGAGCAAGATTCCTTCACTTAAAGAGATATTTGTTTTTGACGAAATACCCGGAACCACTCATTGGAAGACCTTGTTGCAACCGGAGGACAGTTTATTTCTCCCCAAGGTGAACGAGATTAAGGCGTCCATTCCTCCCAGTCATTTGGCTACCATTATTTATACCTCCGGAACTACGGGTACCCCGAAGGGGGTGATGTTGAGTCATAAAAATATTTATTCCAATGTGATGATGTCGAAGGAAAGCTTTCCTTTTAAAGATGCTCCCGGGAGTAAAATTTTAAGCTTCCTGCCCCTGAATCATATTTTCGAAAAAGCCTGTACCTACATTTATCTCTACAGTGGCATCAGTATTTATTATGCCGAAAATTTGGATACCATCGGTGACAATCTGAAGGAAGTAAAGCCCGATGGCTTTACAACTGTTCCCCGACTCCTGGAAAAAGTATTCGAAAAAATCATGTCAAAAGGAAATGAGTTGACTGGAACCAAAAGAAAACTATTTTTCTGGGCAGTTGATTTAGCAGAGAAGTACGACAATCATATCTCCGGTGGTGTCTGGTATAATCTCCAATTATCCATCGCCCGTAAACTGATTTTCACCAAGTGGAAAGAGGCTTTAGGAGGAAGGGTTTCTTTTATTATAACAGGGGGTGCCGCTTGTCAGGTGAAACTTTTGCGCATCTTCAATGCTGCCGGAATTCCTGTTTATGAGGGATACGGTCCCACAGAAAATAGTCCGGTAATCACCGTCAACCGACAATCTCCGGGGGGTATGCGTTTTGGAACAGTTGGTCCTCCCGTGAATGGTCAGGAAGTTAGAATTGCCGACGACGGAGAGATTTGTGTAAAGGGACCCAGTGTGATGGAAGGGTACTACCTCCGTCCTGACATTACTGCAGAAGTAATCATTGATGGTTGGCTATATACGGGTGACATTGGTGTTTGGATAGACAACAAATACCTGAAAATTACCGACCGCAAAAAGGAACTATTCAAAACAAGCGGTGGTAAATATGTAGCCCCCCAACCCATTGAAAACAAATTCAAAGAGAGCCCCTTCATTGAACAGATGATGGTAGTGGGAGCTGACAAAAAATTTGTAGGAGCATTGATTGTTCCTTCATTTGCTACCTTAAAAGATTGGATGAGGGAGAAAGGACTAACCTATACAACCAACGAAGATGTTGTTCATCATCCGCGTGTGCTCGAACTTTATAAAGAACTGGTAGAGAGTTTCAATACGTACTTCAATCATGTTGAGCAAATTAAAAAGTTTGAATTATTACCGCGGGAATGGACCATTGACACGGGTGAGATGACTCCAAAATTGAGCTTAAAGAGAAAAGTGGTGATGGAAAAATACAAAGACGCCATTGAGCGCATCTATGCTGAATAGCGAAAAAATTCAATAGAATTTTAATCACCCGGCTTTTGTCGGGTATTTTTTTTAATACCCATCACCAGCAAGGACAACAATACCTACTTAATTATGAAGAATATTGGTAATTTTTTTAGGTATAATTCTTTTTAATTGTTCCATCATTCTGTTGCTGCCCCTACCTGATCGCCCATCCATTTATTTGGCTTTCCATATTGCTGAAGGTATTTTCTTCTGATGACAAGTTGAACAGGTTCGTTAGACAATTTGCTTTCCAACCAGGATATGATATCTAAATACATAAAGGCCCTGTTTGCGGTATTGCTTTTTTCCAGCGGCTTGAGTTCAGTTAATAATTGTTGAAAAAGGGGTTTGATTTGTTGGGGGGTTAATCGCAACGCCTTTCTTAGGAAACCAAAAATTTTTTCTTCCACTATACTTAAATTTTTCATTTTGTACATGAAGCGATAGACAGATTTCATCAAGTATTGCAACAAATCAAAATTCCCCAATTCATAATGTGCAATCAGGTGCAGTAACCTGGCATAACATTGTAAATCGGTTCGGAGATCTACTTTCAGCTGTATGATTTTATTCAGGTAATCAATGCTTTCCTCATACAATCCACTCCCAAAATAGAGAGACGCAAATTTGTAGTAAAATACCAAAACACGGTGTCTGTCAAGAAATGGTTCGTAAATCTTTAGTTTTTTCTCTATAAATGGCACCAAATCAAGCCCCTCTGTAAAGGTACCTGTCATGAAATGATGGTTGATGCGGGAGGTATAGAGATAAATGAAAGTCTGAAGCTGGTTGTTCATGTTCTGCTGTACGATGGATGTTTCCATGAATTCCTCCAGAACTTGTATAACCTCATTGAATTTCTGATAATTTCTCAAATCAAAGTGAGCACCAAGTAAGTTGTGCAATCCTTTGATGTAAGAGATGGTTTCAATGCCAATCATTTTTTCGTTGGCATGAAACAGATCCACCCATTTTTGACTATAGCGGTAATATCCAAGGAATTGCTGAGTAATGAATGCCTGCCAGCAATAACATTGATATAAATAAAGTCTTTCATAAAATCCTTTTTCTGTTTGTGCTGCTTCTATGGCAGGGTGGTTTAAAAATCTATCAATAGCAGCCCTGTCCTCATCATTGCGGGCATGGCCGTTTTTGATATACCAACCGTACAATTGCAGAGATAGATTCGATAATGCACCTATTAGTTCTACCCTTCTGTTCACTTCATCTACTTCTTCACTTAATTCATCTGCCCGATTTTGCAGACTGCGGGTAATGTGAAGTGTTTCAATTTTTTTTTCCAGGAAGAGTATTTGCTGGAGATAAGTTGCCTGGTGATTTGCAACAGAGAACTCTTTGACTTTCTCCAATAATTTTAAACTTTGCAGATAAAGTCCTTTGTTGTAGAGAATTCTTGCGAAATCAAGTTGTTCGTGAATCTGCAGATCAATGTTCTCATCCTGTTTCAATAAGCGCAAACTTGCCAGTATCTCCCGATATAAATGCGCTTTTAAATTCGATAGTTGTTGTTTTTGAAGGTTGGGATGTTTCTTCAATAAAATCTCCTCGTCATAATGTTTCATGCCCTCCAGTGCATCGAATAGCTGCACTATCTTAAGATCCGTTGTGCCGGTATTTCGGGTTATATAGAGCTTAAAATTGCGTTTTTCAGACCTTTCGAGGGACTGTATCAGTTGAAATAAGTTGTCTGCCGGACGGTTGGGCATCGTATTTTTTTTATTCGTAAACTCAATAAAATCAGGCATTTTAGTGCGTCAACAGCCTGTTGTCTGTTGTAAAATACATCCTATTTTGAACTGAGAAACGAGTTTTTCATGACTAAATTCGGCTATTTCCCGGTTATTTTTCACCTCAATACCACCCGAGGACCAAATAACCCGCAGAAATCAACCGAATTAACCTTTTATATCTATTGCCATGGAAAAAAAAGTATTCATTTTTGATACCACCCTTCGGGATGGTGAACAGGTGCCGGGGTGCAAACTTAATACCCGTGAAAAGGTGGCATTGGCCCTTCAATTAGAAGCGTTGGGAGTTGATATAATAGAAGCCGGTTTCCCCATCTCCAGTCCGGGAGATTTTGAATCGGTGAGTGAAATTTCAAAAATCATTAAAGATGCGACAGTCTGTGGTCTCACCAGGGCTGTACAAAAAGACATTGAGGTTGCCGGCGCGGCCCTTAAAGGTGCTCGCCGTTCAAGGATTCATACGGGTATCGGGACTTCCGATTTTCACATCAAAGCCAAATTCAAAACTTCACGGGAAGAAATTCTGCGTCGCTCTGTTCAGGCTGTGAAATGGGCCAAAGAGTTTACAGATGATGTGGAGTTTTTTGCTGAAGATGCGGGTAGAACAGACAATGATTATCTGGCTCAAATCGTTGAGGCAGTCATTGCTGCAGGGGCTACGGTAGTAAATATTCCCGATACAACGGGTTACTGTTTGCCGGAACAATATGGTGCTAAAATTGCTTTTTTGATGAATCATGTTCCCAACATCGATAAGGCAATTCTTTCTTGTCATTGTCACAATGACCTCGGAATGGCAACTGCTAATTCTATCTCGGGGGTTATCAATGGTGCCCGTCAAATTGAATGTACAATCAATGGCATTGGTGAGCGCGCTGGCAATACTTCATTGGAGGAAGTAGTGATGGTATTGAAACAACACAAAGAACTCGGACTTTTTACCCGCATCAAAACACCTATGCTGAATCCTGTTAGCAGACTGGTATCTGAAACCATGCGGGTCCCTGTTCAACCCAACAAAGCCATTGTTGGTGCAAATGCTTTCTCTCATTCGTCCGGAATACACCAAGATGGATTCCTGAAAGATTCCCAAACCTACGAAATCATCAGTCCGGAAGAAGTTGGAGCAGAAGGAAGTAAAATTGTACTGACTGCTCGCAGTGGCAGAAGTGCACTTGCTTATCGTTTTCAGAAATTAGGGTATGAATTTAGCAGGGACGACATCGATGTATTGTATGAACAGTTTCTTGCTATTGCTGACAAACAAAAAGAAGTAGATGAAGACAATTTGCATCAGCTTGCAAAAGCACATAAAAATTCTTTGTTAATTTCCCATTGATTCCTATTTAATTTGATTCTATTGATATGCCACTGACATTGTTTGATAAAATATGGAATGCTCATGTTGTCAAGAAAATAAATGACGGCCCCTCCGTTCTTTATATTGACAGACATTTCATCCATGAAGTTACCAGTCCCCAGGCTTTTCGTGGTATAGAGAAGAGAGGCTTATCCATTTTCAGACCTCATCAGGTGGTGGCGACAGCCGACCATAATGTGCCAACGCTGAACCAACACCTCCCAATTCGAGATGAATTATCAAGGGTTCAGGTTCAGCAATTAATCGAAAATTGTCAGCGACATGGCATTGAACTATACGGCCTGGGTCATCCAAGTCAGGGCATAGTACATGTTATCGGACCGGAATTGGGAGTTACACAACCCGGCATGACCATAGTTTGTGGTGATAGCCATACTTCGACCCATGGTGCATTCGGTACGATTGCTTTTGGAATCGGTACCAGTGAAGTGGAAATGGTTTTTGCATCCCAATGCTTATTGCAAACAAAGCCCCGTCAAATGCGAATCAACATCGAAGGTGAGTTGATGCCGGGGGTAGTTGCAAAAGATATCATCTTATACATCATTGCACAGATTACCGCAGGGGGAGCAACCGGCTATTTTGTTGAGTATGCAGGCTCTGCCATTCGTAACCTTTCCATGGAAGCACGCATGACCATTTGTAACATGAGTATTGAAATGGGTGCACGTGGCGGACTGATAGCGCCCGATGAAACAACCTTTCAGTACATGAAAGGCAGAACTTTTGCACCAGCAGGAAATGATTGGGAACATCACTTAGCCGGGTGGAAACAATTGTATTCTGACCAAGATGCTCTGTTTGATATGGAATTGGATATTCATGCAAACGACATTGAACCTATGATCACTTATGGAACCAATCCGGGTATGGGAATGTCTATAACCCAACATATTCCTGTAATGGAATCCCTTAACAACGAGGCAGAAAAAAATAATTTGAAGAAGGCGTTGAAATACATGGGACTCAATGCAGGACAGTCATTATTGGGGATGCCGGTTCAACATGTATTCATTGGGAGCTGTACGAATTCAAGAATTGAAGATCTGCGTTTGGTAGCTTCCCTTGTAAAAGGCAAGAAGAAACATGACGATGTGCAGGTGCTGATTGTTCCCGGCTCACAGGAAGTTGCGAGACAGGCCAGACAAGAGGGACTAGATGTTATTTTCTCTCAAGCTGGTTTTGAACTTCGTCAGGCAGGTTGTAGCGCTTGTTTGGGAATGAATGAAGATAAAATTCCGGCTGGTGAGTATTGTGTCAGTACGAGCAATAGAAATTTTGAAGGTCGTCAGGGAGCAGGAGCCAGAACCATGCTGGCCAGTCCGCTAACTGCGGCCGCAACAGCGCTAACGGGAAAAATAACAGATGTAAGAACCCTACTGGGATAATTTTTAGAAACAAGAAATTATGGAAGCCTTAAAAGAAATATACAGTCGATTTGTTCCCCTTCCGGTAGAAAACATCGATACAGATCAGATCATACCAGCCCGTTTTCTAAAAGCGACTACCCGTGATGGTTTTGGAAAAAATCTATTCCGGGATTGGAGATACATGGACAACGATGAACAGCAGCCCATCAAAAGTTTTGTTTTGAACCAGTCACAATACAGTGGTGAAATATTGGTAGCAGGAAAAAATTTTGGCTGCGGTTCTTCAAGGGAGCATGCTGCATGGGCATTGAAAGACCATGGATTTAAAGCAGTAGTTTCCAGCTTTTTTGCCGATATCTTTAAGAACAATGCCCTCAACAACGGGGTATTACCTGTTAAAGTAAGCGATGAATTTTTATCAAAAATTTTTTTACAACGACCCGAAGATCAATTGCACATCGATGTGGCAGCACAAACCATAACCCTTGTATCAACCGGTGAACAGGAATCTTTCGATATCAATCCCTATAAAAAAACCTGTCTGCTGAATGGATACGATGACATTGATTACCTAATCAGCATCCGTTCCGAAATAGAAAAATTTGAAGCAAACCATTCTTACAACGCACTATCCAATAGTACTATCTGAAAATCAATTATCCATGGAAAAGAAAATTACAGTCATCAACGGAGACGGCATTGGTCCGGAAATCATGGACGCAACCATTAAAATCCTAAAGGCTGCTGGGGCCCAGATTGAAATTGATGAAATCGAAATTGG
>JBJTTC010000067.1:0-3852 GCA_046079965.1 Sediminibacterium sp.
TGATAGGTCGTTGAAACTTTTATTTTTATTTTCATATTCTACCGTTGTTATTTTGATTCTGTCTGTCGATTAAGTATGGTTTAAATGTTTATGTTAGTAATTTTGATTTTGCGTTCTGTCGTCTTAGCCTGACCGCTAACGGTTTGCAAGCAGGCACAGTTTGCAGTTTGAAACAGTGTCTACCGAAATACTTGTTTAAAGATACTAATGTTTGTTGCTTTTGCAAAAATGAAAAACTTGTCTGCCGAAACTTTTTACAAAAGCTATTACCTCGTCTGTGCAAATTGTGCTTGCTTGCTGTTATGGGCTGGCATTCTATTACCAATCATCATTAGTCAGTTTAAAGGTATGAACTGTAATATCAATTAAAGTCGGTCTGTTTAGTGCTTTTCCATTTCCATTTTGAGGAGTTACTTTTCTTAAAGATGGAAAAAGTCCTTGTTCAAACTGTTTATGCTCTTTCACAACATTCGCTGCTTTTGCCAGCGGACTTATTATGTCAGCCGCATAATTATGTTGAATTAACAAGCCCGTTGTTTTGTCAAAGCAAAATTCTTGTTTAGTGCTATGTGTTGGAATGCTATTAGGAAATATCGCAGAAAGCACGCCGTTTTCTTTTTCTGTCCATTCAATACGATTGTCAATTAGTAAGATGGGCAAAGTAAAATAATTCCAAAATGCATAATTTGCAAAGTAAGCCATGTCCAAGTCGTCCCAATAAAACAGTCTTCGACCGTATGGAAAATAATTTCTTGCATTTTTTCTTTCTGAAATTTTCTCACCATTAGCATTTTCCAGCCTCACATCGTTACCGTCAAGAAGGCCTGTTATATTTTTATCTTTTCCAATCGGAGTTAATTTAGAAAATGGCTTTCCAATTTCCATTTTTATTTTAGCATGCCCAAAAAATGGTCTTCGTTTCAACTTGAATGCAAGTCCTTTTACAGAGACGTCTGCTTCTATATATTTATGACTCGTCCAGATGTCTGAACCACCATATGCTTTAATTGCCCGGTTTGCTGTTTGACTTAAATTCATTTCCTTTCAGAAAATTTAGAAATAATAAGCGATGCCAAAAATGCTTCCAGCAAACTCAATGGAATTGCATAGATCAGTATTCCAAATGGCAAAACTCCCATATTGCCAATGACCAACCACATTAAAACAAATCCTATAAACCAGGATAATAGCGTGGTTTGCAATAATGAAAACTTCTTGGAAATGATAAATATTACAATAGAAAAACACAATGACCATATTCCCCACACAGCCCCGTTAATAGGTTGTACTGGAAATGTCAGTCCAAGTTTTTGATAATGTTCAGTCCAGTAATTGTGAATTAAAAACGTGTTGCGAACAAATTCGGAAGTACTAATCCAGATTGTTGCAAGTAAAATTGGTAAAATTGTTTTTTTTATCATTTGTCTTAAATTTTAGGTTGTCGGTCCATATGCTTGCCCATAACGTTTTTGGGCTTGGCGTTCGTGCGGGATTACAGGGCACAAAACTGTCGACCTAGCACTGAAGTTGATTTGAAAAACTACACTTGAATTTAAGCACGTCACCCCGCATGACGCCAAACCCATGTTATGGGCAGTTCTTCTGTCAGCCTGATATTTTTCGCATAAGCGTTTCGAGTGGTCCATTTCTAAAATGCTTTGTCCATAGTTTGCTAAAAAAGTAACTAAAAGCAAAGTAGGCAATTGAGAATAGCAAAATGTAAATTGGCTTTGTCGGTTGGAGGGTTGTCAAATCTTCAGATAAGTTTTTGCCTGTAATAATTGAAAACAAAATCAACCCAATTGTAACATGTGAAATATAATGTGTTAAAGTCATTTGTCCGGTTGAAGCAAAATTTTTAGCAAGTTGGCTATCACCTATTATGTTGCCTAAATACATAAATCCTGAAATTAACATTAATCCAAATCCGAATGTACTAAATATGAAAGGCAGAAATGGAGGAAGGTAATCCGCATTTATAAACTCATTAAGTTCTGTTGAAATTGAAATATGCTGAGATATTAATTGAATTGAACTAATAATTAAGTACATCGACAATCCTATACGAAACATTTTTCGTTGAACTTTTATTTGAGTCCAGTCCAACCTACCTAAATATAATCCTAAAAAGAAATAGGCTATCCAAGGGAAAACTGAATTCCAACCATTATAAAATGTGTTTCTTATAAAACCATTTAGTGTGTAGAAGTCGTTGTAATGAAATTTCTCAAGATTCCAACCAGTTTCAAAAGGTATGATAAAAACCAGAATGTGAAAAATTAAAACTGATGCACTAGCAAACCAAAGATAATAGCTCTTTTCAAAGAAAATTGTAAAAGCAGCAATAAACATATAGCAACCATAAAAGTGAAGAATATCAGCTGGCCAAATTATGTTGAGTAAAAGCCCCACAATGAATAAAAAAGCGGCTCTTTTTAGTATTGGAGACTATAAACTGAACTGTGCTATTTAGGAATAAAATTATTAATTTCCTTAAAATAGTACACAATGAAAGAAAAGTTAACCGAGTATGAAGCACTCAAGCAGAAGGCCTTAGAACAATTTAAACAGGGCAAACACCTGCTGGGCAAAGATGGAGCATTTCAGCCCCTTTTGAAGGAGTTTTTAGAAGCAGCCCTTCAAGCAGAACTTGACACCCATCTTGATGATGAAGCCCGTACAAAGGGCAATCGCAGGAATGGATCTTCTACCAAAATAGTAAAGAGTGCAGAAGGGTCATTTGCACTGGAAACGCCTCGAGACAGGCTAGGTGATTTTGAGCCGGAGATTGTTAGAAAGCGAGAGACAATTTTGGCCGACCATTTGGAAGACAAGATCATAGGTTTATATGGTTTGGGAATGAGTTTGCGAGATATTTCCAAGCACATAGAAGAGATGTATGGTACCCATATTTCGGCAACCACTTTAAGTACGATTACCGACCGGATCATTCCGAAGATTAAAGAGTGGCAGAGTAGGCCATTGGAAGAGGTATACTGCATTGTATGGATGGATGCCATGCACTACAAAGTGAAGGAAGAGGGTAAAGTGAAGAGCAAAGCGGTGTATACGATTTTAGGTATTACCAAGGAGGGCCACAAAGAGTTATTAGGCATGTATATAGCCGAAAGTGAGGGAGCCAATTTTTGGTTGAGTGTACTAACCGACCTGCAAAATCGGGGTGTTTCAGACATGCTAATTGTTTGCATTGATAACCTGAAAGGGTTTTCAGAGGCGGTAGCAGCTATATATCCGGGAGCAGATATACAAACCTGTGTAGTACATCAAATCAGGAATTCACTCAAGTATGTGGCCAGCAAGAACCAAAAAGAGTTCATGAGTGATTTAAAAGAAGTATACCAGGCTGATACCAAGGAGTTGGCTGAACACCAACTCGATGAGCTGGAAAAAAAATGGGGTACTAAATACCCATTGGTTATTTCATCCTGGCGCAATAATTGGCATAAATTATCCTGCTATTTTAAGTATGCCAAAGATGTCCGTAAGCTGATTTATACTACCAATACCATTGAAGGTTTTCATCGTCAGGTAAGAAAGGTTACTAAAACTAAAACGGCATTTACGACCGATATGGCCTTGATGAAACTGATCTATCTGGCACACCGAAATATCAGAAAAAAATGGACACAGCCATTACAAAACTGGAGTCTTACCGTATCACAACTATCCATTATTTTTGGTGACCGATTAAAACTATCAATATAAATTGCCTGCCGGCAGCCCCTCATTTTTTAATGATAACTTTAACCCTAATATTCAAAAATCAGTATTCAACCATTATCATTAAAAAATGAGGAAAAAATCAAATAGCACAGTTTAATTTACACTCCC
>JBJTTC010000068.1:0-3561 GCA_046079965.1 Sediminibacterium sp.
ATCAGCCACCAGCGTTGTAGCGATGTGTGCGTTCAACAATCCGTTTTTGCTGAGCCATTGATAAGCCTCTAAATGATAAGAACTTTCAGATGAGGTATTTCCTGCACTTGGGTCCAACCAGCCGGTGATGCCCAATCGGGCACAATATTCCATGGCTTTTCGGCCGGCAGCTTTCAATCCCGGCTTTACCGGTATAGCTGCCTCAATGATGTTTTGTCCTTCCTCGCTAACAAATCCGGTTGGATTACCGGCGGCATCCTTTCCGTAATAAATTTGTTTATCTGCGGGCTGTCTTGACAGAAATGTTTTATTCAATCCTGCCCGTTCCATCATGGCACGATTGGCCCAGGAGGTATGTCCGTCAGAGCCACTCAACACGAGAGGGATATCCTTAAATGCCCCGGTATTGAACTTCGATGAAATCTTATCGAGTTCTGACCAGGTGGTGATGTTTATTCCATAAATCACCAACACATCTCCCGACATACCTTCTTTATCCCGGTAACATTTTTCTGCATAAGTAACCAATTGGTCAATTGTCAGGTCCTGGTCTTCCAGATTAGCGAATAAGAGATTGTTACCCCCTGAAAGTGCATGCATGTGTGCATCCAGCATTCCGGGCATGATAAATTCTCCCTTACAATCAATACTGGTGCCGGGTCCTTTGAGTTGTCTCCTAACTTCCGATTCAGTTCCTACTGCAATAATTCTATTGCCGGCAATCGCAATCGCTGTGGCAAAAGGTTTTGTTTTGTTGGCAGTAAAGATTTTTGCATTGTGGTATAATTTCCATTGGCAAAATCCTCCCATCGGCATTAGAACAAGGAGCCATGCGGCAAAAAGCAGTAATAATGATTTCTTCATACCCTAAATATCTGAAATATTAGTGGCATGGATAAAAAGACCATCTTCCTCTTTTTTACTTAACTGATAATTTTTGTACATTGCGATAAGCATACATTAGAACTTATGACTATGAGATTTTTATCATCTTCTCTCGCTGGTTTACTTTTTGTACTTCTGTTTTCAGGTTGTGCCCAGAGGGCCTATCATCAGCACGATGATTCATTCGACCTGACCAGCGTCTCTTCTTATGCCTGGGCAGATGCCGACGATGATAAAAACTTTGACACCAAGCGCAGAAACCTGAACAGCATCCGTGATACAAAAATTAAAAGAACCATTGATAAATACCTGCAGGAACATGGGTGGAAGATCAACAATGCCAACCCCGATGTTTTTCTGGTTTTTGACGTAGTCGTTGATCAATCCCAACAGAATGTAAATGTGCCCGTTTACTCTCAGCCTACTACCAGTTGGTTTTTTAATCCTGCCACCCGCCGCTGGGTGCCGATTTTTTATCCTTCCAATCTCGTGGGGTTCAATACGGCCACCCGTCAGGTAAAGGAAGGGACGCTCACATTAAGTATGATGAACCCCGGTACTGATAAAGCAATCTGGCAGGGATGGACCACTTCTGAAATCTATGGAAAGAAAATCTCTGATGAAAAGATAGATCGCGATGTTCGTGCCATCATCAAGGAGCTGAAGAAGTATTAAGCTGCGTCGTTTTATTCTTTATAAATACATTGTTATGCGTTACTCTGTTGCAGGTACATTGTTTGCCATTGGTTTCTTGCTTTCCTGCCGGCAGGAAGCCACCTTTTCTCCGCGATTTGAATTAAAACCAGCACCCCGGGTTACATTCAATTCTTTTGTGGACTGCAACATGGCCGAGGCGTGGATTGGCGATACGTTTCGCATTTTCCCCGGCAAGTATGGTGAAGATCCGTTGTGGGGTTATGCGCGGGATCTGAAATATGCCGATGGGTTGAATCCCGAAGAAGTATTCTCTCATTCCAGGGATAAGTTCACCAATCCTTCTATGCCCCTCAACGCACCCATTGGTCAGCCCGGTCTGCACGGAGCAGTATGGTTTGAAACCGTATATCAGGATAAAAAAGATGTATCCGGAAAAACACTTTACGGCATTTACCACAATGAAAATTATCCGGAGACATTGCCATATGATAGCATTACTGGACAAGGATATCACAATAAAAGATGGCCGCAGGGACTAACAGGTCCTGAAAGTCCGGCAGCAGTTTGTCGAATAGGTGTGATGAAATCTATTGATGGCGGAAAAAGCTGGGAAAACAAAGGCCTGTTCATTGAAGACCTCGATCCACGCATGATTTTGAAGCCCCAGAACAGCTCCAATACATTTGCAGGCGGTGTCGGTGATCCCTCTGCCGTTGCCAGTGGAGACTATCTGTATCTTTTTTATGGCGAGTATGGATATCCCGGGGTGTATGATTCTGCCACTTACAATGCCGATACGGAATGGAGTGGTCAGTGTATCAGTGTCGCAAGAATAGCTTTGCAAGATCTGGATGCCCCGGAGGGGAAGGCACGTCGTTGGGATGGGAAAGCATTTACACAACCACACAATGGTATCGGACAGCCGGTAAAGGCATTGCAGATTGATCGAAAAAGTGGTGGTGGCCCCGCTTCTTCCCCCGGAGGAGGATTTCATTGGGGGCCATCAGTAAGTTGGAATACCTATCTCAACTGCTGGGTCATGCTCATGGGTCATGTGGAAGGAAAATCCTGGAGAGGTGATAAAATATATATTTCTTTCAACCGCCACAAAGATTTAGGGGAAGGAGCCAACAGCCAGGACTGGACGAAGCCGCAATTACTGTTTCAAAAGCCGGGATACATTTTGTGGTACCCATCTTTACAACCACTAAATGAACCGGAGAGCATGCGTGAAAAATATACTTGTCTTCGTTTGGGAAAGCGTGCAAGGTTTTATGTAAAACGCATCAAGCCCGGTGATGACTTCTATGCTTCAGAGCATATCATCGAATTTGAAAAGTAGAGCGACGGCGGTTACTTGTCAATACAGCAAATTTTTTTTGGAGTTGTCTTTCCAGCCGGCACGGTGTGCATAAGGAACAAAGAAAATGACAAGATCGGCCTGGTGTCGGTACTTTACGTAGAAAATTTTTTTCTGTGCCTGATAGGCATAATCAGTGAAGAACCATTTTCCCTCATTGCTTTCTGCCTGATGCCTGTATTTTACTTTGAACACTTTAAGGTCGGCCTGGTGTTCATATTGAGCAACCCATACTTTGATATCTGCCTGTGAAGCATAGTTGACAGCAAATACCCTTTGAGATTTTGCTTCAGAAAAAATATAACCCACACAAAAGGTTGCTATCAGATACCTCCACATATTCTGCAATATTGGGATAGTCTTTCTTGAAAAGAAAGGTATTAAAACGAAAAAGCCCTTTATTTAAGGGCTTCTTCCAACTACAACATTTTACGAATTACTTCAACCAATTCTCCTTTGGTAATGGGTACTCCCATTACCTTGTTGAATGGCTTAGCATCCACCAGATATTGATCGCGAATGATTTTGATCACCTGACCATTGTTGATTTCCGGTATCAACACTTTATCGAAGTTTTTCAATATCTCACCCAAGTTGGCAGGGAAGGGACGCAGGTAGCGCAAATGAGCATGACTCACAGCATAGCCCTCTCCCAACAG
>JBJTTC010000069.1:0-6199 GCA_046079965.1 Sediminibacterium sp.
AACTTACCCTCTGGTCTGAAATTTGGGGAGTATTATAATTAGTACTTTTGGATTGTGTAAATAGTAATAGTTTATAAAACAACGGAAAGACTTTTTCTATAAATTAAAATTAATTCTAAGCATACACTGCGAAGGCCTTAACTGATATGTTTGTATATTTATAGCATTGGCATTAACCATAATTGTTTCCATTTGTCTAAGATTAAAGATATTTTGCCAATACAACTCTACATTTATTTTGCGTTTTTCTAAATTTTTTCTAATGAGAAAATCACTAAAAATAAATTTACGTGGTGACCTTTCATCGGCAATATATTTATTTATTTCGAGCCCCCATTTTATCAGATATTTTTGTTGAAAGGCATATGATATAGATAAAGTATGTCCCTCGGTATATGTCCTATTCCAGTTTTCTCTATCATTTATGTTACTCTTTATTTGTGTCACCAGTCCAACATAATCAAAGCTAAATAGCTTCACCCTCGCATTAAGTTTGGCAGTTAACCCGGTTATATGTACTTTGTAAAAACTAATCTGCCCTCCATTAGATTGCTGCCCGCTTGACAGTTGACTACTTGTAGCAATTGTAATCGTCGTTTTTAATTTACTAATATACTTACTCAAAGAAAAACCTCCTCGGTATATTAATGAAGGATTATCCCTGTTAATGGCTTGTCCTACCAAGAATCTTCCATTAAATCTTTGGTCCATGATATAGTTGTCTACTATGCTCTCTTTAGAAAAAAAGAAATTACCAAAAAGACTTCTAATAGAATTTTTATAAAATAATTGAGCCGTGGAGGCATTCCTGTATCGCCATTTTATAATGCCTTCATAATTGACAAGCGAGCGATAATTACTCATTGTGAAACGGTCTGAAGAAAAATAAGCTGGTAACAGTATAATATCTTTGTTATGATTCAACAATATATTGAAATGGCTATTGAAGATGTATGGACCTGAAAAATCATATGTAACAAAAAGTCTGTCTAAATAATTTTTTTGCTCATTATTATTATTATGAATGAAATAATGAAAGGGAATTTGAGCACTGAATTTCAACTTATTTGCCCTATAACTCAATTTAGTCATATAAATAGATGAAAATTCCTTTGCAGCAAATTGATTGTTGATGGTATCATCTATAAGAATGGATTGTCCATTGATTAGCATATTTAGGGGTGCTTGATATTTAGACCGGTTAAAGTCTGCACTAACAGCTTGTTCTAATGAAAACCGACCTAAACTTAGCGCCACAGAATACCCTGTCTTTGCGTATACTTTTTCTGTTGTCGATTGTTGTAAAACACTGTCGAACTTTTGAGCAGATGTTGAAAAGTATCCGCTCAAGTCTGGTGTAATGTGTAATTCCTGAGGCGCGATGTTATAGCCAGCCTGATATTGAAAGCCATGAATCCACTTATTGATCTTCCAAACCAATCTTCCATAGGCTTCAGCCCAAACAAAATGATCATTTAATTTTTGCCTCGCTAATTGGGAAGAAAATATTTCAGCATCATTTCTCAGCCGACTTACCCCTGCCTTTATCCCACTTAAAGTAAATTTATTTTCAGTATTAGAAACCAATTCCATTTTCCCATTCATTCTTAAATCAGCCATTCTAAATTGATGTAATTCGTTAATTCTAATTGTATCGAAACCAAAATAGAGTGCATTACTAATACTGCTAGTTTGTCTTTGGATATCATGAACAACGTCAAAAATTACTTTCAACTCTTTTGCTTGCTTCGATTTTTTAAGATAATTCATTGATCCCACATGCTGATTGTTGAAGAGATAGCGTTGTTGACTAAAGGAAGGCAAAGCAGGAAATGGAATACTTAACACCTCTGTTTTAATTGGCGATGATAATTCCTCTATCAAATTAGATAATTCATTAGCATAGTTGAAACCCGCATTATTATATTTATATGTGAAAAGCATTTGTTCATTTTTGCCAAACCTCATAGGTACTATTTCAACATCAGCCAGAAATAATGGGAAACCAGCACCAATTTTCGCTCGTCCAATAATTTTATTCTTTGACTCAGCTTTTAGTTTTACATTGAGAGCTGCTCTATTTGAAATGGAAACGCTATCGAGCACCTTCAATGGCTGGTGATTCTCGAGAATTTGTACCTGCTCCACTGCATCAACCGGGATATTATTGTTAGCAAGACTATATTTACCATCGAGTAGATTTAATCCCTCTATATAATATCGATTTATTAATCTACCCTGATACTTAACAGTCCCATTATCAGTCACTTCAATACCTGGCATTTTTCTAAGTACATCCGCAAGAACACGATCCTGCTGATCAGTAAATGTCTTAACGTCATAACTAATAGTATCGCGCCGTTGTATAATTGGTCCAGATTTTACTACCACATCAGGCAGATTTTGTGTATTTGTTTGTAGCCTCACTTGGGGCACCTCAAAACCATACTTTAATGAAAAAGAGACCACTTTCGATTTTTATCCTAATCCTGAAAATCTGATGGCAACTGAATCAACTACATAATCTGGAACAACCAATACAAATCGGCCTTCAATATCTGTGAAAACAAACGAAAGTGGTTTTGATTTATTAATATCTGATAAAATAACGTGTACATCTCTCAATGGAGCACCTTCTACTGATACAACCTTTCCAGTCAACTGCCTTTGGCCAATAAGATCCATGCAGTTTAGCAAAAAAAAGAAAAGCAAAAAATATTTTCGTTGCATTTGTATCTGTTACCTGAAGTGAAAGTCCGAATTATTTTAGTTACATTGATTACTTCCGAAGAAATAAAGTTGTTTCTAAATTATGATATTAATACCTTATTCAATGGGAATCGGACAAGTTGAGTGCAGTTATTGACTTACAATATAAAGAACTCTCTTCTACTAATAGGTCTTATTCTTGAGATAATCCAAAAGTAATATTATATATGCTTTTAATATATGTAGCCCAAATTTTTATCGAAAGATTATAGATCTTTTTACCAAAGTAATTACTCAGGTTCTGTAACTGTTTTTAACACTTCTCCATTTAGTTTCCTTAGAATTTAAGAGATTCAAGGTACCATAGGATATCATAAACGGTGAAATTACAAGAAGATATCTAAAAACCTTTTTACAACTAATTGAATAAAAATAATTTCAGACTACTCCTTCAACTCCAATGGATTATTAACAATATTTCGTGATTTGGTATTTGAAGGTGTTGTGTTATTAAAAGAAAAAGTAGAATTTGCCCCAGCTATAGGTGCTGTGCTTCCATTCATAGCAGCAGTTAAATATCCATTCGGATTCTTACGTAGATCTTCAAGCAATGAGTTGAATTTAAGCTGTGTAATTTTTTTGTGTGAGTCAGGCAAGTTTATAAAAAGTTTATTACTTCTATTAACTGAAAGAAGTTCAAATGAAACTGTTTTAGTTCTATCAGTAGCTTCTACAATCAATCCTGGCAAACCATTTAGTTTCCATGGCCCTGCTTTCACGGGATAATCTGGACAATACCAAACATCATATATTCTACCTTTCAATCCCCCGGTGGCTTTATAACAGAGCAAACTGCCAATCAGTTTCGAACTATCTTCCAATTTCCATATTACTTTATCTATGGAATTCTCAATTACCAGTGTTTCGCTAATCCATGGATGAATGAAGTAAAACTTATCCGTATTAAACTGATATAATAATTGTTCAATAGTTGACCTTTTTAGTCTGATGGGTTCTCCCAATTCACTAACAGACAAACCTGCTTTTACTTTTGACATATTACTCTCGAATACAGAATCATCATAATATTTTGAGTAGCTTTTATACAAAGAAGCAGAATTGGTAAACTGTAGTAAAAAATTTTCTTCATATACTTTGGAGGGATTTGATGTATCTCTTATGTGTGTGAATTTGTATATAGCCTGGGCAACAACATCTTCTTGACCATTTACAATGAAAGGACAAAAAGAGGACAAATAAAAAAGTATATTAATTAATTTCATAAAATCTAAGTTCAAGTAATAAGTGCAATTTTTTCCTGTAGCACTTGGTTAGGTGTTTTATAATTAAATTTTCTTACTGGTCTTTCGTTTAATAATTTCTCAACCTGTTTTACACTCTGATCTGTTACTTTGCTAAGGTCAGTCTTTTTCGGGAAAAACCTTCTAATCTGTCCGATTCGGTTTTCAACTGTTCCTTTGTCCTGGCTGGTATAGGGTCGGGTAAAATAAGTATTGATTTTCAAAGCGTCAGCAACCATCATGTGATCGGCAAAACCCTTGTCATTATCGAATGTCATAGTATGAATGGGGTATTGCACCTTTTTGAGCTTCTTTATGATTGCTTTACTAACATCAATGCTTTGCCGATGTTCCAGCTTATGAAGGTTAGTATGCAGTGTTGCCCTATCTGTCAGAACTAGTAATGCACCTTTATGGTTTTTGCCCATCATAAAATCTACCTCTATATCACCGGTACGCTTTCTTTTTTGAACAACCGTTGGGCGTTTTTCAATGGATACCCGATTATGAATAATTCCTCTACTATCTTTTCTGTTGCCTCTTTTCCTTCTGCGCTTACCATGTCGAAGATGGGTATAAATCTTTTTATACGGAGTATCTGCCTCCTTGTTGCCATGTTTACATTGCCAAATCCATTTGTACAAAGATTCTATACTCATAGGGCACTTCCCTGTTTGGTGTCCCTTGACACTAATAATCTCAGGACTCCATTTTTCCACAGAAAGCCATTTAACAGCCTGTTGTTTCATTTGGGTCGAAAATTTGACCGCTTTAGGCTTATTAAGGTGCCTTTGTTCCGTTTTGCGCTGGGCATTGATAGCTACATATTCGCCAGCTGTTCGCCCCCTTTTAGCAGTGTTTCTTGTCAATTCTCTACTTATGGTAGTGGGGTGTACATTAATAGTAGCTGCAATATCTTTTTGTTTCATTCCTGCTTTGAGAAATGCTTCAATCTGATACCTTTGTACCAAATCGAGTTGGGTGTAGTTTTTTGACATAGACAATCCAAAGATTGCACTACTCGGTCAAATGACAAAATGCCCTCAACAGCATTTTGTCATTTGTTTCAAAAAATTGCACTAATCAGTTGAACTCAGCTGACATTAACGTTGCAATTTAAAAAAAATGGCTATCTCCAAAGGTACAGCCATTTTAATGTCTTCATATTAATTTGCCTATTTTGTCTTTTCAGGGAAAGATGCAATGGTGTTTCCTTTATCATCAAAGAAATCTAATTTTGCATTATTTTCTTTGTCCACATAAAACATTGCTCTTGGCATTCCCTTATCATCAAAAAGAAATAGACCGTTGTTCTGGCTTCTGGATTTGCCGAGCATCACTCGGGGAACGCCACCCAACAAATCTTGGGCTTCATATTCTTTGTATTTTTCCTGCATTGCTTTCGGATCTTTTTTGCGAAGTTCCTCCAATTCCTTCATAATTTCTGACGTTTTTATTTGTGATTCTTTACTTGGTCTATCGTTAAAAGCCAGTGTACTACTCACAAATCTATTATCGCCTTGTCCTACATCCTGAGTAAGCAATTGCATTACCTGATCTCCATCATATTGGTCATATGTTAATGAAAGCCCAGAAGAATGTCCGTTTTCAGTTTTTTGTCCATCATAGATAAATCCACCACATTCAATGCCATCTTCATTGTAAAACAACATCCCTGAACGCTTTTTTCTACCCTCATTAGTTGGTCTACCATTGATTATGTCTGTTCCGTTCGGAAAACTTTTCGCGTTGGTAATAACCATTTTTACGGTTCCGTCTTTCTCTACAATGTTGATGCGTTCCACATCTATTTCACTAAATTTTTGGTTGCCTGATTTTTTGAATGCCGTTGATGTAATAAATGTAATTCCTACAACAGTAGCAACCGCAAAAGCTCTTAAAAATACCAATTCTCTGTTCATCTTTTTAAATTTTAAAGTTTGATGAAGCAAAAGTATCTTGTTGCTATTTCTTGTTCAAGAACAAAACAATGAATGCAGGAAAAATTCGGTTGAGCTAAGGAAAATTAAGTGTGATTCAGTTTTCGAGTGTCGCACAACTCGTTTATACCCGCCACTGTTTATCGCATACCTATCAGAATATAGTAGGTAAGGCGTGTAGATGTAGCGCATTACTCAAATATACAAATTTCTTAATGAGTAATCGGCTAAGTTTTCCATATTCATGCG
>JBJTTC010000070.1:0-7588 GCA_046079965.1 Sediminibacterium sp.
GTTCCTCATCATTTTGCCCGCTATTTTGCCTACCTCAACCTGTTTGTATTCTCCATGCTCTTATTGGTAATGGGTTCAGGATTTGTGATCATGTTCATTGGATGGGAAGGAGTAGGACTTTGTTCTTATTTACTTATTGGCTACTGGTTCAGCAATCCTAATTACAATTATGCTGCCCGCAAGGCATTCGTCATGAATCGCATTGGAGACCTGGGCTTTTTACTGGCTATCTTCTGGATCATCAATCAATTAGGAACTACAGAGTATGTTGGGGTTTTGGAAGGTGTCTCCAAACTTAGCAGCAGTGACCTAACGGCCATCACACTTTTGCTCTTCGTTGGTGCCATGGGAAAAAGTGCTCAAATTCCTTTGTACACCTGGCTCCCCGATGCGATGGCAGGTCCTACCCCTGTTTCTGCATTAATACATGCTGCGACGATGGTGACTGCTGGTATCTACATGATAGCACGTACCAATCTATTGTACACCATGGCTCCTTTTACGCAGGGCGTGGTTGCGATTACTGGATTATTAACAGCCTTGTTTGCAGCATCCATTGCGCTTAAGCAAAATGATATTAAAAAAGTACTGGCGTATTCTACAGTAAGCCAGTTGGGTTATATGTTTCTTGGTTTGGGTGTAGGTGCTTATACCGGCGCTGTTTTTCATGTTATGACACATGCTTTTTTTAAAGCACTCTTGTTTCTCGGTGCAGGTTCCGTGATACATGCGATGCACCACGAACAGGACATTCGTAAAATGGGAGGTCTTCGTAAACAACTGCCTGTTACACACTTTACATTTTTAATTGGTTGTCTTGCTATTGCAGGCATCCCCCCATTATCCGGCTTTTTCTCCAAAGATGAAATCCTCGCTGCTGCATTCCATGCAAACCCTATTTATTATGTTCTCGGATTAGGTGGGGCATTGATGACAGCATTTTATATGTTCCGCCTTTATACCCTCACTTTCCTCGGACAGGCCCGATATCATTCAAATCCTGCACACCCAATACATGAAAGTCCGTTACCCATGCTCTTACCATTGGTAGTGCTGGCAATATTGTCTCTTGCGGGTGGCTGGATAGGCATTCCGGAATGGATGCTGTCAGGGGGACATCGGCTGGAGCATTTCCTGTCTCCCATTTTTGCTGCCTCAGCTGCGTTGGCCCACAAACATACTCATTTGACTACTGCAGAGGAATGGGGTATGGTAGGAGGTGCAACTGTAGCCATCGTTGTTGTGATTTTGCTTGCTATAAAAAGTGCCGGTCGCGAGAAAACCGACGATCAGCCGGCATCCGGCTTGCTTGCTAACAAATGGTATGTAGATGAACTGTACGATTTTGCTATTGTTCAACCCATTCGTGCATTTGCAGATGTATTGAAAAATGTGCTGGAGAAAAATGTAATTGATGGCTGTGTAAATGGTATAGGAAGATTGATACATTACAGCAGTAGGCAAATCAGACTGGTGCAGAGTGGTCAGGTGGGGAATTACTTACTCATTATGGTATTGTCAATGGTGGTATTCTTCCTGGTTTGGTTCAATGACAACAAAATAATGGCCCTGATACACAAGATATTTTAATTGATATGTAGTTCTACTGATAAAGAAAATCTATGATCTCAGCATTTCTCATTTTACTTCCACTTGCAACCGGAGCTGTAAGTTTTGCCATCCGGTCTTCCGAATCGGCCAGGCGGTTCTCCTTGCTTTCGGCCCTGCTCACTTTGGGTGTTGTAATAGCCGGCTTGCTGCCTGCCAATGCATGTTCATTGGCACTCGATTTGCCCTGGTTACCTGTAATGGGTTCCAGGTTTACCCTTGCGATGGATGGAATGAGTAAAATGCTTTGTTTGTTGACCGCCCTTTCTTTTCCTGTTATTTTTTTGGCCGTGTTCCGTCAATCTTTTCGTTCACCGGGCGCTTTTTACGGATGGATGTTGCTTTCACAAGCCGGTTTGATGGGTGTGTTCTTGGCCGCAGATGCCCTTCTATTTTACTTCTTTTGGGAACTGGCACTGATTCCGGTTTATTTCCTCTGTTCCACCTGGGGTGGCGAAAGAAGAATTTTCGTTACCATAAAATTCTTCCTATACACATTCATAGGGTCACTCCTCATGCTGGCGGGTATTATTTATCTGTCGTTTCAAACGCCTGCTTCGAGTTTTGCCATCAGGGATATCACCCAGGCGGCAGTCAACTCTCCCAACAGTACTTTGCTCTTTTTGTTATTTTTTATTGCTTTTGCCATTAAGATGCCGGTATTCCCCTTACATACCTGGCAGCCCGATGCCTATGAAGAATCGCCTTCACCCGTAACAATGGTTATGAGTGGTGTAATGGTAAAAATGGGTATCTATGCAGTTGTTCGTTGGTTGCTTCCTCTTTTTCCTTCAGCAAGTGTGCAATATGCAGACATCATCATTGCTTTTGCAGTTGCGGGTATGCTGTATGCATCGCTGATTGCCATGCAACAAAACAACCTGCGCCGACTCATAGCTTATTCTTCCATAGCTCACATAGGTCTCATGGCCGCAGCTTTGTTCACTTCCCATCCGGGTGCGACACAGGGCGTAATGCTACAAATGTTCAGCCATGGTATCAATGTTATCGGATTTTGGATTTTAGCAGATGCCATTGAAAAAATTACCGGAACCCGTCTGCTCAATGAAATGGGCGGACTAGCGAAACAAGCACCCCGACTGGCCATATTGTTGGTTGTAATGGGTCTCGCCAATGTGGCTTTGCCATTGACGAATGCCTTTGTGGGTGAATTCATGATGTTCAATGGTTTGTTCCATTATAATTGGGTAGTGGCTGCAACTGCCGGGATCAGTATCATTTTGGCTGCAGTTTATACATTGCGCATGATTGAAAAAGTTTTGTATGGTACGCCTGCCAATCTCAACCAGCCCATCGTTGACCTCTCACCCAATGTTACCTGGGCGCTGATTGTATTGGTAATATTGGTATTAATAGGAGGAATCTATCCGCAGCCATTGATTGATCTGACAAAAGACACGGTTGAAACGTTGACCTTAAAAAAATAATGAAGTAAACGGAACAATCCGTTAGAAATATCGAATCGTATGAATGCAATCATTTTTTCAGCTGTCTGGGGTGTTGTAATGATGTTTGGCGGGCTCATCGCTAAAAACAAAACTACGATAACCTATTTGGCAATCTCAGGCTTGCTCGTACTCACTGGAGTAAACCTCCTCCACAGTTGTGGAACCTGGGTAATCAAGGTAGATACCCATGAAACACTGCATTTTGATTCAATGGGACTTTATTTCAATACAATCGCTTTTGGTTCAACTTTGTTATACGTATTGCTCAGCGGGAAAGACATTGAGCGCGCGGGGGTTCATGTGGCGGAATATTATGCACTCATATTTTTTGTACTCTGTGGAGTAAGTATCCTGACTTCCTTCAATGGTTTATTGATGTTGTTTTTAGGAATTGAAATCATGACAATCCCCCTTTACATTTTAACCGGGGCTGATAAGAGGAACCTTAAGAGCAATGAAGCCTCTCTAAAGTATTTTCTGATGGGCTCCTTTTCCACCGGTATAATGTTGATGGGTATCGCATTGATTTACGGGGCAACCGGAAAATTCGGAATTACTCTGGGACCCTCAACGGCACCTTCAACCGGACTCGGTTTCCGGCCTCCTTTTCTGGAAGTAGGAGGTCTCCTGCTACTCTTTGTGGCCATGTCTTTTAAAGTATCTGCTGCACCATTTCATTTTTGGACACCCGATGTTTACGATGGCGCACCCGCTGTGTTTACTTCATTCATGGCAACAGTCGTAAAATCTGCAGGCTTCTTCGCTTTCATCAAATTGATGGACATACGGACCTCGATTTTAGGTGATAGTTGGATGATCATACTTCCAGTGGTGATTTTCTTGACCCTACTTATTGGAAATATTACGGCCGTCTTCCAGCAAAGTGTGAAGCGGATGCTGGCATACTCCAGCATTGCTCAGGCAGGTTTTATGCTTTTCGCCCTCTATGGTACCAGTGTCTTGTCTAAAGAAGGACTGGTATTGTATGCCTTTTCTTATAGCATAGCAACCATCGGCTTATTTGCCATCCTCATCAGATTAAAAGATTATTCATTGGATGGCTTTAACGGTTTGGCAGTTCAACATCCAATGGTCGCTTTTTCAGCAGCAGTTTTTCTTTTGTCCCTCGCAGGCATTCCTCTCACAGCCGGATTCTTCGCTAAATATTACATGCTGGCAGCTGCAGTGAGGGCAGGGGGAATTTTCTGGTTGGTAATAGCAGCAGTGATTCTGGCAGCAGTAAGCGTTTATTACTATTTCCGTGTGATACAGTCCATGTACTTTAAATCAGGAACCCCCGAATGGACAGCCCCGGTAGGCAAAGCATTTGGCTGGACATTGCTTTTGTTGGCGAGCATACTAATTTATGCCGGTCTCTTCCCTACTGCCGTGCTTAAATTCATCTATTTTTAACCGCTCTTCACATTTTTGGGCCGGTTTCCCGGTATTGCGCAAAAGCCGATGTAATTTTGTGACAAGTATTAATTAATCTGGCCGCAATGAAAATAACCGACTCCTTTTCGCTCGCATGGCGAACCGTTCGCGGCAATAAATTAAGATCAGCGATTACCATTGCCATCATTGCATTTGGCATCATGGCCCTGATAGGTATCATTACTGCCATTGAAGCAATGAATCAAAGCCTGAAAGAAAGCTTCTCATCCATGGGTGCCAATGCCTTCAGCATCCGATTCAAAGAAATGCGAATGGGTTTCAATAATGGTAATAGCGAAGTAAAGAAAACCAACCGCAGATACAAGGAGAAGAAGTCAAAAATGGGTAAGCCCATTTTGAAAGATGAAGCAGAAAATTTTAAATCCAATTTTAACTTTCCGGGTTCTACTGTTTCAGTTTACAGAAGAGGCCCCGGTGCCCAGGAGTTGCATTATCTGGAAAAGAAAACCAATCCTCAGATCACTGTTTGGGGCGGGGATGAAAATTATCTTGCAGTCAATGGATACAGCATCGCTGCCGGGCGCAACCTCAACGAGTTGGACATTCAAAGCGGAAGAAATGTTTGTATTCTTGGAAGCAATGTTGCAACCAAATTGTTTGGGTCTAATGCAGAACGTTGCATCGATAAAATCATTAGAGTAGGCAGTATGCCTTACCGGGTCGTTGGGTTACTTAAAAGCAAGGGTTCCAGTGCCATGCTACGGCAAGATGACATGGTTTTTACTTCCTATACCAATATCCGTCGCTTTCAGAATATCTCTGCCTCTTATATATTGGGCGTGATGGTTGGCAATGTTCGGGAGTTAGATGTTGCTTCTGATGAGGCCACCGCCGTTTTCAGGGCGGTTAGAAAAATGGAGCCGGCAGATGAGATCAATTTTGTTGTTGAGCGCAGTGATAAGTTTGCAGAATTGTTCATTGGTTTTCTCAGTGACATCACCGGAGCAGCAGGTGCCATTGGTTTTATCACGTTGGTGGGTGCCGCAATAGGTCTGATGAATATCATGCTGGTTGCAGTAAGCGAGCGAACCCGCGAGGTTGGATTGATCAAGGCAATTGGGGGCAAAAGCAGCAACATTCGTCAACAGTTTTTATTTGAAAGCATCATCATTAGTCTGCTGGGCGCTGCATTTGGAATTATACTTGGAATTTTCGTGGGAAACCTCTTTTCGATTATTCTACAAACAGGTTTCGTGGTACCCTGGAAATGGGTAATCATAGGTGTAGTGCTCTGTACTGCGGTAGGTTTGATCGCAGGTATTTACCCGGCCATGAAGGCGGCCCGGCTCAATCCGATTGATGCCCTACGTTTTGAATGATTTGATGTTTGATATGGTTTATTTGGCAGGTGGATTCTTTTTCAACTGTTCGTTGATATAGTACGCCATATCCGTTTCAGAAGGATGTTTACGCAGCCACTCCCAACTCGGGCGGCTCTTACCCATGAATTCCTGCAACTTCTCATCTTTTAGTCCGGTATATTTTGCTACCAGTTCGGGTGTATACCGGTAGTTGATATACGCTTCCTTTTCATTGTCATCAAAGAAACGGATGGCATTTCTCTTTCTTTTTTCTCTTTTAGAGAACCGGTCAATGTTCAATGCTATACCTGCACCTGAATTTGCCTGAGATAAGGTGGGAAGGGGGGAACGGCCCTTGGCCTGGAAAAAATCTTGTAGACGTTGCATGCTGTCCAACTGATACTTAGACCATCCCCCGGCAGTTACAGTTACATTACCTAATGAAGTAACTACGAGTGCAGACAACTGAAGTTGCAAGGTGTCTTGTAGCAAAAGGGTTCCAGTGTAATAAACAGTGTCGAAATGATAACCCACTGCTGCGAAGGATAGCAATTGACCTGCAGCCACCGGCAGGGAAAAATAGCCCTTGCTATTTGTCATCACTGTAACACCAGATACAGTGTTCTTTACACTTGCCAGTACAATGGGCTCACGGGTAGCGCTATCGGTAAGATGACCCCTGACTGTTCGGTAGGGTTGAGCACTAAGGGAGATTGTCATAAGTAATGTACCCCAAATGAGTAGCAGAGATTTCATTTCATTTTTTTACAAAGATAGCAAATCGTGTGCCGGGGTGAGGGTGGGTTACATAAAAAAAGAGCCGGACCAATAGATCCGGCTCTGATAAAAAAACAGTTAGGTATTACTTCGGCTCTAGTGCATTTTTAATGCGGTCTGCAACATCCTGTAAATGATATTTGCTCATTTTGTCGGTTGTTCTGCCAGCGGCTGCTGTCACATCGCGCAACAGGTTTTTCAATTCACCGCGGGCGGCAGAGTAAACATCAGTATTGCGGGTGTTCACGGGAAGTGTGAATCCACCACGACCACCACCAATCTGAACGATAGTAGGACCTCCGGATGCGGGATTTATCAAGTCGATCAGTTTTTCTACATGCGCCTTTTGAAGGTTTCTGCGGTAGCTGTCAATTGCCTGACCGCCGGAAAGTTCAGACCATACACCTTTTCTTACATCTTCCATTAATTCATCAACACGATAATGAGAACCACCAAAGCGATTGTTGGCTGCAACCAGACGGAACAAACGCTGGGCATCCATCACATTGTTCAGCACAGAAGTTTGAATACTCTGTACACGCTCCAGTGAAGTGGGGGAAGTAATCTTATTCAGCACATTTTTGTCCAGCAACCATTCCGGTGTTTGGAACAATTGCTTGTTGAGGAAAGCTACGGCTTCTTTCTGAGTGGCTTTCGGAGTTGGTTCATACACATCACCTGCTTGTTCAACAGACTTAAAGGTTTCCTGTACACCTCCAATGTTTTTAGTTACGTGACCCATGTAACGGCTGAATTGACCTACTACCTGTGCATACATGTCGGAAAGATTTTCATAACGATCGGCTTCCTCTTTGGTCCATTCAGGAAGGGCGGCAAGAATGCGCTTCAGGTTTTTGATACCATACTCGCTTGCCTTCATACTATAGTCACCGAGATCTTCAGTTTGTGCTCTGGGATCCTGGTTTCCACCCTCACCACCAAACCAAATACGTGGGTTAGCTGCCAGGCGCTCAACAA